>JAGOCL010000087.1 GCA_017998755.1 Spirochaetota bacterium
CGCGACGATCTCGTCGAGTTTCCGATCGATTTCGCGCTTTTTCATACCTAATATCGTACCATTCAGGTATATATTCTCTCTACCGGTAAGCTCGGCGTGAAAACCCGTGCCTACTTCCAGAAGAGATGCGATGCGTCCTTTGACTTTAATCTGCCCTTTTGTCGGCGTGGTAATCCGGGATAAAATTTTCAGCAAAGTCGATTTGCCGGCGCCGTTTCTACCAATGATGCCGACCAGATCTCCTCTGTTTATATCGAACGACACGTCGCTTAGCGCGTAGAACTTGCCGTGTTTGTAGTCCTTTTTCCCCGACAGCGACATCGGGGCGTTAGGATCCTCTTTGCCGCGAACTCTAGCCCACCACGACTGCAAGTCCTGATACAAAGTACCGTATCCGATTGTTCCGAGATTGTACTCTTTATAAACGTTTTCCGCTCTAATTACTACTTCCGACATTACCTCTCCACATTAACAGTTGAAAATATCTATGGAATTATATCGTATTAAAACAATTAATGCAATATGAAGATGAAAAAATATAAAAATCAACTTGGGCGAAGGCGGGAATCCGCCGTAACCTTATATACCGCGTTATGTCAAATTCCCGCGCCGACTTTATATTTCAATTTTAATTTTATTTTCTGTATATTGATGAACTAATATACCAATTAATGTTTGATATGCAACTCCGGATTCTAATGATTTTGCCTTTAATTTTATTAAATCTTTTTCTGATAATCTTATACTTATATGCTTTGATTTGTTTATTAAATTATTAGCTATTTCTTTTGCTTTTAAAATATCGTTAGTTTTCGTTTTTGATTGAATTAATTTACTTTTGTTATAATTTTCAAGAATTTCCATTTCTTCATAATCATATTGATTATTCATTTTTTTCACCCCTATTAAAATATTGTTTTGTAGCTTTTCTACTTGGAATTATTGTTTTTAAAAATATATTGTCTTCATTTTCAATAAATGGAACTAAATAAATATAATCATTTAATTCTATTTCATAAATTTTCTGACTTGGATATTTCTCTTGATTTGAATGTTCATAAACATCTACAATTTTATCTTCAAAAATTGCAATTACAATTTCTTCAAAACTTATATTTCTTTCATTTATCAATATTTTGTTCTTTTCAGTATTCCAATTGAAATCTTTCATGAATATAACATAATACTTTGTATATACAATGTCAATATAATATAAAGAAAAACCGTAATCCGTCAGTTTTATGGGTATATAGAATCTTGGGGACGGTAAGCGTCTCGCTTGCCGCTCTTTTTGACAGCCGAGACGGCTGTCGTCCCCAAAAATCCGACGGATTTCAAAATTCTCAAATCTTAAAACATCTTTACATTCTCTTCTTCATTCAATATATTTTTTACTATTTCTCTTATTCTTATTTTCGATTTCTCAATAAAAATATCGCCTTTAGCATTTATCCTATCAAATAATACTGTTGGAAACGACTGAATTCTGTCCGCAAGAAAATCTATTTCAAAATAACATTTCTTCTTAGCGATTTCGATAATTTCTTTCCAGCTAAAATTATAATTCATAGAAATAGAACAAATATCAAATACGTCTTTCGGCTCGTCTCTGCTAATAACGGCTGTGATTTTATTTGCAAGAATATTAAAAATATTGTCTATTTTATACCCCTCTTTAGATCTCTCAATTTTATTGTAACGAAAAACTCTGTCGTTTACGAAATCTATTTTTAATTTCTTATTAAATAATATCCTAATAAAATCTCTTGTATCGACTAAATATTCAAAATAAAGCTGTTTGCTTTTTAGAAATTCAAAATATTCCCTCGCATAATCTCTAAATAAGTCGTTATCGTTACAAAAAAAATCCAGATCGTCGGAATAACGATAATCCAAATAAAATCTATGAATACAAGTTCCGCCGGTTAAATAAAATCCGGTATCTATTTCTTTTAGGGTATTTAACACAACGTCCTGTTCCGAATACAAAATATCATAATCGGCTATACCTTCCATGGTCTAATCCCTTCGTTCGGCTCTCTAAATAATACAGATAAAACTAATTTTATTCGTTCGGATATTCTTTTATCGTTAACATTTTTCGGTAGATATTCTTTGATTTTCTCATTTGAATAGAGAGATTTCAATTTCGCGCTTGGAAAAGAACTGTTTGATAGTATTTTATAGACTAAAAATTTATTAAACGATACGTCGTTAGCCCTAATATTTTTTTCTATAGTCTTGACGTCAACATTGTAATCGTTCCAGAAGCATTCATCAATAATATCTTTGATTTTATCCCGCATATATCTTCTTTACTAATTCTTCCATATAATTACATTTTACATTTCGTATCTAAAAAAACTTTTAATGCGATATTTTTTAATAACTCAAGATATTTCTTTTCGTATTCGTAGTTTACCGAACAACCCATCTCACACCCTATCCATAAAAGTTTTTTCTACTTTCTCAAACATTAACACTCCGACTATAAATAACCTCAATTCAAAATCCATATATATAGTTTGATTTTAGATATTTATTCATTGTATGTAAATACATTTCCCTCGCCAGCATTGATATTTATATCAAAATAGTATATATTATTCTTTTTATAATCAGGAATTCTTTGTAAGTAATTTAAAACTATCAGATTACCATAATCGCTCACAAAAAAATCCTTTTCTTCAAATTTTTCTTTAATAAAAACAATAAGTCTAAATGGAAGAACAGTATAATTTTTATATATCTTATTGTCGATATATAAAGACATTTTTATTAAATTTCCACAAATCTTTGATTTGGTAAAAGTCGATGGATAAACAAGTCTATCAGTTTCTATAAAATTTTCCTCATATTGCAACACGCCAATACATTCAAAATTATCTCTAGAATTGTCAACTAAATTTATTGTTAAATCCATCTTTGTCATTGATGTGATACTATCTATTGAAAAATAATTTACTTTATAGAAAATAATTGGTTTACCATTATCGCCAGTAAAATTTAGTTTGTTTTCACTCCACTCACTAACATTAAATATTATTTCTTCAATGTTTATATCTGTTTCATTCATTTTATTAATATTTATTTGAAATTTTTGATTATTAATATTATAATAGTAGCTTCCTATAAAAATATCATTTGGATAATTACTTAGTAAAACCCTAATTGAATTATCTCTGTTTAATTTAAAAACCATCATACCGGGTACGTTATCAATTTTTACATTACCGCTAAAAATTCCTAAGATATCGTTTGATGTTAAAAGTTTAATAACGGGCTTCAATATATATCCAACGCCTTCGTTATAAACAATTGATTCAGATGCAATAAAATCAAAAGTAAATTCAAACAATTTACCGTTTTGAAGGTTAAAAGAGCCGTCAAATTTTAATCCGCTTTGTTCTCCACTAGGTATTTTTAATTCAAATTCTTCATTTCCAACAATAATTTTATTATTATTACTAAGAACTAATCTTACTTGTGTATAAATTCCGGATGGAATTGTTATATCAGACAATAAAACTGGATTATTTTCGGTAACACTCAATATATTAATCTCTTTTAATGTATTCATAATATTAACAATATTACCATTTTCTGATAAAAGATTAATTTCTTTAACTTGCAATATCACATCTTTAATTTCAACATTATTTAAAGGAAAATCGTGAATTCTTACGACGACTCTGCATTCTTCTCTATTTTCTAAGTCATTATTACTGCAATTAAAAAACACAAATAATAATATCAATAAAATATTTTTAATAATAGTCATAAAATCCTCCATGAAATTTTATACAAAATAATTATTTTAATGGCATCCATTGAAATAATAAATAATCAGACAAAATTGTATTTGATCTTTTTTTTAATTCTTCTTTATATTTAAAGAAATTTATAAATTTATCAATATCTTCCTCAGAGGACAACTTGTATATTCTCATATCTTTTTTTTTACCTAAGTGATCACGAACAGTATTATCTATCAAATTAACATTTCGGGTCTTAGCGCCTATACATAATGGATTAATTAAGTAAATATCAACCGGATTTCGATTTTCCGATTCTTTATTTACTGATATTGCCCAAAACCAATCTAAATAAGCATAGTTAATCATGCTTGTCCTACGAGGTTTAAAGAATGGTTTTATATCGCCAATTTTATAAGATGATGTATCGACATACCTCTTTAAACATTCAAGGGCTTCTTCCTTTTTAAGATACCATATTAATTTCTCTTCAATAAAACTTGCCGTTTTTAAATGATTACCAGTAAATGCATTATACTCGCCTGCAGCGGCAATAGAGTTAGTTTTTAAAGATTTAATGTATATGACATAAATATATTTAGGAGATTTAGTTGATATTTCCATATTTTCAAGTAATATAATACTATCAAAGGAATACTCGCCTTCACAAGATAGTCTCTCAAAATATCGAATCTGTTTATTATTTCTTGCTATTTTAATCCATTTAGATAAAATATTCCATTCGCTCATTATTCCTTCAACTTGAGTAACTGTATTTACTCGACTTTTTATATCCTCTAAATCCTCGGAATATAAAAAAATGTTAAAAATAATAAACATTAATAAAAATAAATTTCTTTTCATTTTTTTCTCCTCATTATATTTACCACATATATATATTTGATATCCCCGCGTTATAAATTATTGCTAGAGCGTTATATTTGAAAAACAACTCCTCATGTGTCATTGTCTGATCTATTAGAATTCTTTCCAAATCTGAAGCCGAATCCAAATAATAATAAAGAATATCATCTATAGCTGAATTTCCCAAATTATTTACAACATTATCAAAACTGTTATATCTCTCAAAATCAAAATTATACATTAATCCATAAATTACCATTACATGCCCACAATTGTTTAATGAAACATCCTCAATATTACCTTGAAAACCTACAATAACTGGACTTTTTGGCACACGCTTTAATGATTTATATAAAATATCAGTAAGGTGCAAATATGGCGTAGGCGGCCATTCTACTGTAAAAATATCTTTCTTATCTATCTGTCTCCATCCATCGCTATAATAATTAACACTCTGGAATTCATTTAACGCTCTTGATATTTCATCTCCAGTCAAACCATAATTAAGCATGTAATCTTGGGATTTTATGTTATAAACTTCATAAAAATTTACCATTTCTTTTAGGTTTGGTCTTGTCCATTCATAGATTTTTGGATAGTATCCATCATTATCATAAAATCTTAACAATTTTAGCCATGTTGCAGTACAAGCAACACCGCATAAATTATTTGGAATAAAAAAAGTATCATTATCATATTGCCTAGTAAAAGTATCTTTCACTAGTCCTTGTTCGGTAGAAAAACCAATTGAAATAAATAAATTTTTTAATTCAGACTCAAATGTTTGATCTGACAATTTATATTCAATCCCCTTTGAATCCAATGAATAACTACTTGTTAAATAAGTTTTATTCATAATATCATTTTCAACTTTAAAAAGTATAAAATTATAACTATCAATATCTAAGGTTTTCGGTATAGGTTCATCATTAACTTTTAATGTTTTATAAAACACATCCGTATTTACAATATTATTGTCATAATTATCGCCATCTCCATAGCCTGAAATATAAATTCTTTTTCTAGAATTATCACATGCCATCAATACTAATATGTATAAAATAATTGATAAAAATACTTTAAATAATTTTTTAATTACCATTTTTCCTCCAAAAAATATACACTATGTCCGTATCTGAAAAAGTTTTTAACACAATATTTTTTAATAACTCTTGATATTTCTTTTCATATTCATAGTTTACCGAACAACCCATCTCACACCCTATCCATAAAAGTTTTTTCTACTTTCTCAAACATTAACACTCCGACGACAAATATCCCAAGCGTTACGGCGGCGCCTACTCCCAGATAAAACCAGTTCAACTCGCCCGAACCGATCGCTCCGTATCTGAAAGTCTCTACGATCGACGACATCGGATTCAGTATAAAAGCAAATCTCCATTTCTCGGGAATCTGCGACAGAGGATAGACGATGGGCGTCGCATACATCCAGAGTTGTATTCCGAAACTAACCAAAAAAGTCAGGTCGCGGTATTTTGTCGTGAGCGACGATATTACCACGCCTACTCCCAGACTTAAAACGGCAGTTTCCAGTATCAATAATGGAAATAGAAACAACGTCCAATTGGGAGTTATTTTTGAACCGATAATAACATAATAAACGTAAAATCCGATAAAAAGAGCCAACTGTATAACAAATTTTATAAGATTCGACAAAACTACCGAAATCGGAACGGTTAATCGCGGGAAATAGACCTTGCCGAATATATTAGCGTTAGTCGTAAAAGTGGTCGAGTTTTTACTAAGACACTCTGAAAAATAGTTCCAAAATAGTATACCGCTCATATAAAATAGCGGCTGAGGCACTCCGTCGGTCGGGATATTGGCGATATTGCCGAATATTATAGTGAATACCAAAGTAGATAACAACGGTTGTATGATATACCATAGCGGCCCGAGAAGAGTCTGCTTGTAGTAAGCGACAAAATCCCTTCGAACTAAAAGCATAGCGAGATCCCAATAATGCGCAAGCTCTTTTAGATATCCGACTTCAAATATTCTATTTTTTGACTTAATTATCGTCGTCCACTCTTCTTTTGTATTTATCATATCGGACGCTTCGCCTCTTCTATCATACGCTCGGCTGAATATCTATTCGCCGGCGCCTAATTTTAGTTAATATATATTATGTTTTGCGGTAAAAGTCAATTTTTAATTCTTATAATTTTGATATTCCAAGATGTCATACGACGATTATGGCGCCGGATTTAGTTAAAAGAAAAAACGGGAATTCCCGTTTTGAATATTCTAATTCTCATTTTTTTTAATTCTACTCTAAAAAAAAAATTGAACAAGTATAATATTTTCTTTATTAATATTCATACCGTTAATTGACGATAAATAATTAGGATATATTCTGAATGTTTAACTTTGACAAATTTCTAAAAATAAAGAAAGACGAGCGAAAAAAAGTTATACTTTTATCGTTATTTTTTTTCTTTTCGTTTTTATATTTTACTCTTTGCGATACTATATCTACTTCGGTATTTATATCGAGAGTCGGCGCTGGATCGCTTTATTATATATATTTTATAATCTCATTCCTGTTAGCGATAACGGCGCTCTTGATAACTAAAATAATCGGATCGCTGAACATTTTCCGCGTATATAGGCTATTTAGCGCGATTACTATAATTATTCACATATTAAATTACTTAATTTTACTTTTTTTCGCAGATTTTCCTCAAATTTATTTTATTCTACCTATCGCTACTGAAATAAATTACAATTTTTTATGGATTAGCGCTCTACTCATAGCGTATAGCGCGCTAGATATTGAGTCGATTAAAAGAATTTTACCTCTGGCGTTGGCGTCCGGAACTTTAGGAGCTATATGCGCGGGAGCGGTTTTATCTCTGCTATCGCAGTTTCTCAATTTGGAAACGATTTATCTTATAGCTTTGTCTACTATATTCATAATGTTTTATTTTTCAACGATTATAAAAAAACAATTAGTAGTTATACCGGGCGAAAGCGGCGATAAAATCGGACTCTTTTCTCTTTTATCTTATTACAAAAATAACAAATTTTATATCGCGCTGATTTTTATAGGAATACTGGTTATATCCACATTCTGGATGAACGACTACCAAACCAATAAAGCGATCGAAACTCTTATACCCGACGAACGCGCCCTTTCGTCTTTTTACGGAATTTTTGAAATTCTTTTTAACGTATTTTTAATTACGTTCGAAGCGCTTATATTGGGTAGAATAATAAAGAAATTCGGAGCGCTTAAAATTGCCTATCTTGTAATATTTGCAATAACGTTAGGGAATATTTTTATATTATCCGCCGACAACATAACGACAATTACTATATCAAAACTCATTTTCGCGATATTCGTAGCGGTTATCTCTAGCGAAATTTTTCAGTTTTACTATCAACCTATCGAAACTAAATATAAGAATTCTATTGTCGTTACCGCTCAATTTTTTATAAAAAGCGGAGCTCTGTTTGTCGGCGGTTTTTTCACTTTAATTAGCTCTCTAGATATAATAAAAACCAAATATTTGACGCTCATATCCTTAATTATCTCAATTTTATTATTAATTTTATGGATTTTTATGAATAAATCATTTTTGAAAATAATAAAACATACGATAGAATCGCTTAATCCCGAAAAAATCAAAGCCTTATCCGAGATCGATATATCTCATTTTATTTATTCCAACTTAAACGACGAACATTTCAAAATAGCGTTGGGAAGAAACGAGCTGGTATTAGACCTCGTTAAATACTCCGATAGCGATTATAAAGATAAGATAATCCAGAAAATATTTGATATTTCCGATATATCTTTCAAACTTAAACTAATTGATTGTATTTTTGAAAATTATTTTTCATATTCTTATCTAAAAACGATTGTCGAACTTAAATCTACTAAGATTACAGAATACCTCGTTTACGCCGCGCTTCTAAACAAAAATAATTTTAAAGATAAGGATTTGTTCCTCTATATTTTACGGACTATCAATGAAAATAATTATAAATTTGAAAACGACTCTGC
>JAGOCL010000088.1 GCA_017998755.1 Spirochaetota bacterium
TTTTTTGCTTTTTAAAAAAAAGAAACTTAGCGGGTATAAGTATGAATTTCTCGATATGTTTCAAGATATATTTTTGGATAATTATATTATTTTTCGAAATATATATAATATTCTCAAAGAAGAAAACAAAATTAAATATTTTAGATTTTTAAATATTTGGCTCGACGGTTTTTTTATCAATCTTTTTAAGAATTTAGTCGATTCCCCATCGGGAAAATATCATAGAATTCAACCGGAACTATTTTTTCTTTCAATTCTTTTTGTAGCTCTACCAAATATATCTGAAGATTTTAAAACCATACCTTTTACCGAGATTATTAAATTTGATGAAAATACTAATAAAGACTTTAATAACGCCCTGAATAAAATATCTGATTACGATATCAATAATCCCTTATCAAGAAAATCTCTTGAGCAAACAAGGAATTTTATTGGCATTTTCTTTGATCTCGACGTGTCAATAAAAGGCTCTAACGAGCTATTTCTCGACGAATATAATTCGTTAAAATGCGTCGACTTTATTAAAACTTTAATTGATAAATCAGACGAAATGGTGGAAAATATTAAAAAAATAAGATCTGAATTTACCGGCGTTTTATTATAAGCTCTTTAAAATAAAAAAAGCGGTCTTTACAACCGCCTTTTTTAAAAGCTACGCTTTTATCAGTAATTTCTTCCCCCGCCGCCGCCGCTTCTTCTGTATCCGCCGCCGCCGTTTCTATCTCTGTCAAAACCTTTATTTGGTTTGTCCATAGCTTCGTTTACTTTCAGTTCTCTTCCGCTAATTTCTTTTCCGTTTAGAGCGTTAATAGCCGCCATAGCTTCCTCTTCGTTTTCCATTTCAACAAAAGCGAAACCTTTTGATTTTCCGGTAAACTGATCTTCAATTACCTTAACCGACGTAACGGCTCCAAATTCAGCAAACATTTCGTTTAACTTTGATTCGTTGATACTATAACTCATATTACCAACATAAATTTTCTTAGACATTAGGACTCCTTTTCCTTGTTTTTAGATATCTTCTAAAAACATAATGATCTTTTGTTTTACACAAATAAAACTTATTAACAATTATTTTTTATTAGCATGATCAGACTAGAACAGTAGCGAAAAGCTCAACCGAAAGGTTAGTAATAATCTTAACAATTGATCCTCATTTTTATCAATGAGAATTTCTTTACTCTAAACAAAAATAACTTAACAAAAGTATTATAGCGCATTATTTTTAAAAATGCAACATTTTTTATATAATTTTATTTAAACGACCAAGAATCGAATCAATCGCGCAATTTACCATAAAATCAATTTCACTTTTATTTATTATATAAGGAGGCATAAAATAAATTATATCGCCGATATTTCTCAACAATACGCCGTTTTTCTCCGCCTCCCTATAAATAGAGTGTCCTATACGCATCGAAGATTCAAAAGGTTTTTTAGTTATCTTATCTTTAACAATTTCAACAGCCGTTATCATCCCGATAGATCTGATATCGCCTACGAATTTATTATCTTTTAAAACAGAAATTTTTTCTTTAATATATTCGCCTTTTTCGTTTATCGTAGAAAGAACGTCGTCTTTTTCAAACAATTCAAACACGGCGCACGCCGCCGCGCAAGCTAGAGGATTGCCGGAATACGAGTGACTATGAAGAAAAGCTTTATTAGATAAATATGAGCCGTAAAAACTCATGTAAATATCTTCTTTGACTAGAACAGCCGATAAAGGTAAAAAACCTCCCGTTAATCCTTTTGATACCGTCGCAAAATCAGGAACGATCTCTGCGTGGCTAGAAGCGACCATTTTACCAGTCCTGCCAAATCCGACGGCGATTTCGTCGCATATAAGGTGTATATCGTATTTTGTACACGCCGCCCTCAATTTTTGCAAATATCTTGGAGAATATATCTTCATTCCTGCGACGCATTGAACCATCGGCTCTATTATAAATGCGGTTACAGACTTATGATTCTTTTTGATCAGTTTTTCTGCATTAACAAAACACTCGGCGTCGCAATTAGTATAATCTTTTCCATACGGACATCTATAACAATCCGGCCCTTGACACTCTATATTATCAAAAAGCATCGGTTTATAAACTTCTTTAAATACTTCGACTGAGCCGACCGACAAAGCCCCTACGGTTTCGCCGTGATACCCGCCGGTAATATATATGAATTTTTTTCTGTTCTTATCGCCCTTATTGACCCTATAATGATAAGACATTTTAAGAGCGATTTCTATACCAGAAGAACCGTTATCCCCATAAAATACTCTGGGTAATTTACCGTCAAATAATCCCGACAAATACGCCCCCAATCTTACTGCC
Source organism: Spirochaetota bacterium (assembly GCA_017998755.1). Classification (GTDB taxonomy): domain Bacteria; phylum Spirochaetota; class GWE2-31-10; order GWE2-31-10; family MWDO01; genus MWDO01. Next base: position 2,331 of record JAGOCL010000088.1, read on the forward strand.
GGCTCGTGCGTATAATTCGCAAAAATCACATGCTCTAAAGTCCTAGCTTGTTCGGCGATTTTATTAGCGATATATTCATTGCAATGTCCGAAAATATTTACCCACCACGACGATACTGCGTCAAGAATTTTATCGCCATTCTCTTTATAAAGCCATACTCCTTCGCCCCTTTTAATAGAAATAGAAGGAAATTCTTCATATTCTTTCATTTGAGAACATGGATGCCAAATATGCTTTTTGTCTAGATCAAGAATCTCTTTTTCAGTCATTTTTCTTCCTTGCCAAACAGTATAAAACGTTGTAAGTAGCGGGGATTGTTCCGCTCTCGCCGGCAAATAACGTTTTATAGTTTTTCATCATTTTTCTCATAATAGTCGTAGAGACTTTTTCTTTATCGAAGCTCGCCGCGCCTATGTCCCGTATAGAATGCAAAAAAATAAGGGGATTGTCAAAATTTATTACAATATTTTTCTCAGTTATTTTGATAACGTCAAATCCGTTATTTTTCAAAAAACCTTTTATATCGTTAATATTATAAAAATTCAAAATGTGTTTACGATACGGTAACGTTAGTTCTTCATAACTTTTACGAAAAGACTCGTCTAATTCATAAAAAGTACCTTCGGTAAAAATTGAAAACAACAAATCCCCATTTGTAAATAAAAGCTTGTTTATTCTATTAAATTCTAAATTCAGATTTGTAAACCATTGAAATACGGCGCTTCCCGCTATTAATTCATATTTCTTATCAATCGGCGTCTCTTCAAAATTACCGGCTAAATAATTAATCTTTTTCCCGGCAAATTTATTTTTATGCGTTTCTATCATATTGACGCTAACGTCGTTTGCGGTAAAATCTGAAAAATCTTTCTTCTTAAGGAGTTCTTCGGTTAGAAACCCGGTCCCCACCCCTATTTCTAATAAATTTTTGTATATTCTATCCGGTAGAAAAGTAATGAGATACGAAGCTATATCCCTTTGAATTTTAGCTTCTTCGTCGTAATTTATAGTATGTTTATTAAAATTATCCCTGATTAACCCTTTGTTCATATAAAATTTCTCCAGTTTTCAATACACTCGTCGGGATATTCCAAAAAATAGCAGTGTCCCCCGTTATATACTTTTAAAGTAGAATTTTTTATCTTATTTCTGATAATCTCCGCTCCATAAAGCGGCGTAGTATTATCCCGGGCGCCTTGAAATATCGCGGTTTTAACTTTTATATCTGACAGCTGTTTCAATAAATCTATTTCTATAAGCTCGCTAAGACCGTTTTCAAGGGATTGATCGGATATTGTTGTTTCAAGTAAAGAATTTATTATTTGCTCTTTATTTTCAACAAATTCAAAAATATTTTTATAGAAATCCGTTAAAACCTGTTTTGTTCTAATTTTAATCATTCTTTTCATTCTTAACAAGTTCTCTAATAAAATACCGTTTTCATATTCGTTAGTCTGAGTAAATCTAGCCGTCGCCCCCGTTAAAAACAGCGAATTTACTTTCGAAGGATTCTCTAACGTCCACTTTAGAGCAAATAGCGATCCGAGAGACCAACCAAAAATATTAATTTTACCTTCCGTCGAATAATAATCCAGACTATACTTCGCTTCTTTATATGAAAACTGCTCGTTTTTTAGAACTATGCAATTCGGGATGTTTTTTTTAATTTTTTCAAATAAAAATTCGTTCGAGGCGAACCCTTGAATTATAATATTTTTCATTAAATCCCTCGTTAGTTCAGACGTTATTCTTGCGCCAATTAATTATCTCGCTAGACAACTTATGTATATCTTCCTCGGTATGAAGATAAGTTATCGATACTCGTATTCTAGAGGAGTTCGGAGGAACCGTCGGAGGACGAATACTTGGCGCGTATATCCCTTTTTCTTTAAGAAAGTTCATTAGTTCTATTGATTTTGCGTTTGAATTTACTACTATCGGAACAATTTGAGATTGAGAAACGCCTATGTCGACTCCGTTTTCTTTTAGCGCCGTCTTAAATTTCTCAGCTTTCAACAATACTTCTTCGCCCCGGTTTTCGGTTAAAATTATCTCGTAAGACCTGTTAAGCGCGCCGATAATAAACGGCGGTAAAGAAGTCGTAAAAATAAACGAACGGCAAGAGTTTATAAAATAATCGTAAAGAAGTTCGTCGCATGCCGCAAACGCTCCAAACGCTCCAAAACTCTTACCCAAAGTCCCTATAATAACGTCTACTTTATCCTGTAAATTGTACATAGAAGTTATTCCGGCATAGTCGTCTCCAAAAAGCCCTATACTATGGGCTTCGTCCGCGATCAATAAAGCCTCATATTTTTGAGATAGCTCCGCTATTTCTATCAGAGGAGCAACATCTCCTTCCATACTAAATACCGAGTCGGTTATAATAATTTTTTTTTCAGTATTTTTGTTTTTTATTAACAATTTTTCAAGAAATTCAACGTCTTTATGCGGATATCTTTCAATTTTAGATTTAGATAGAAATATTCCGTCGTATATCGACGCATGGTTTAATTTATCGCAAAATACCACAGTTTTTTCGTCGGCTAAAGCCGATATTATCCCTATATTTGCATTATATCCCGAATTAAACATCAGCGCGCGTTCTTTTTTATTCCAATCGGCAAATTTTCCTTCCAAGTTTGAAGTATTTGAAAACGTACCGGAAACAAGCCGCGAAGCTCCCGTCCCCGCTCCCCATTTAAGAGCTGACGCGTTCCCAGCGTTTATAACGGATAAGTCCTTTGTTAATCCTAAATAATCGTTATTTGCAAAATTAATATATTTTTTGTTATTTATCTCTATATATTTGCCGTCGGCTTTATCTATGGAATTCAAAATGCGATAATTATCCCGATTTTTTTTATCTTTTAGCTCTTTTGTCAGAATATCGCTCCATTTTCCTATCATGATAACCAACCTTTTATTAAGTTATTATCAGGAAAATATTTCAATTTTGACTCGATGTCTCCAAAAATATAATTCTCTGTATCGACGCCGTTTATTCTCGGAAAAAGAAAAATATTGTTCAATCCGGATAATCTTTTAATGGTTTTATAATTATCCTCTTCAATATCCGTAGGTATTATATCTTCAGTTAATAAAACTACCGCTCCCGCCTTAATGCGAGATTGTCTAATGAAATTGAGATTTAATAAAACGTCGTTTATAGCCCCCAATCCGGCTTTGCTTATTAATGCAACATTCAGATTTAATTTTTTGGGTATATCCGAGATAAAAGCCCCATTTTGGTTTAATGGAACTAAAAGTCCGCCGGCGCCTTCGACAACAACCGCGTCGGATTCATTAGAAATTTTATTATAATTTTCGATAATATTCTCCAGAACAATCTCTTTGTTTTCTATCGACGCCGACAGATGAGGAGAAGCTGGTTTGATAAACAAATAATCGCTCTGATAAAAAATATTTTTTTTATCAGAGTTGAATCTCGAAACAAATTCGAGATCGGGAGAGCAAATTTCGCCATTTATAACTATACCTCCGGTTTGGACCGGTTTATAATATGATACTTTATTATATACTTCTGAAAATAATCTGCATAATATTGCCGAAATAACGGTTTTACCTATCCCCGTAGAAGTCGCCGTAACAAACAAACCTTTTCCCATATACCCCTTCTTCATTCGTTATAATTTACCAAAAAAAATCAAAAAGGTCAAATAAACTATTACCCTTCGAGAGATGTAACTCACCGAAATTTACAAAAAAAAAAGAGGAGGTCGTTAAAGACTCTCCTCCTCGTTAAATAACGCTTAACCTTGATTATTCGATGGTTACGGCGTTTTTGTAATATACGCAGTAAGCGTGTCCGCCCGCTTCGTATTGGGTATAAGCTTTGGTAAGGCCAAGAGCCGTATTTGGTTTCCATGATTCATAGTTAGTCCAACCGGTCTTTCCGATCTTAATAGCTACTTGTTCGGCTCCGGAAGTTCCGATATACGCCGCATAAATTCCGTTTTCGGCTTTAGCAACGTAAACTCTACTACCTTTAAGAACGTTGTTTGCTTTTCTGATCTTAATAAGATTGTTGATAGCTTTAGTTAAATACGTTCCTCTGTCTTCCCAGTCTTGTATAAATACGCAAGGAATACCCGGGTGTGTAAGTATGAATGCATAAGCCGCTTGAGTCGAAACCCCTTTTGCGCTTCCCGATACGCCCCAAAGCATGGTGTTTCTACCGACGCTGTGGTGATTTAAGTCGATATCGTGATTGTGGATAAAAGTAACCGCCGCTTCAGACCACCAGCCGATGAGTCCGTAGTTTGTGTTCGCTCCTACCGCTCCGAGATAATTTCCGTACATATTACTGGTACTTGCTAAAGCGCTATACAAACTATCTCTCATAGCAAAGTCAAATACCATTGTCTTGTTGCCGGATCTGTTGACCATATCGCTTAGCAATTGTCTGCTTCCGGAAGGTTTCTCTCCGACTGAAAGGTACGGAGCGGACGATGTGTTGTATTCGCCTAAATATAGCGGATCGTATCCGCCGATCATATCGTATCTCCATCCGTCAAATCCGGCGTTTGTCGAACTCTTAAGCCATGTTAGCCAAGTCTTGATCTTAGTTCTTGTCGCGGAATTCCAGTGGTTAACGTCGCATGATCCGGTAAAGTCTTCGTTATAATAAGTTCTTCCGCCGTAAGACCACGAACCTTCGCTGGCGGTGCCTGTCATACAAGTGCTACAAGCTTTCCAGCCGGAGTCGTTAATAACGTCGTACGAACCTTTAATAAAATCCGTCGCTACCATAGAATTTTTAGTATAGTTATATTTACACCAAATTCCGTGAGGGCATTGAGACTTAGCGGATCTGTGATTTACAACTATATCTGCAAGAACGTATTTCTTAGGAGTTGCGTGCATAGCGGTAATCAAACTTTTGAGCGAAGTTTGAGTTCCATAGCTTGAACTTAAGTTAGCCCAATCTCCCGGCATATAACCGTATCCGTCTGCGGACTGAGCCGGCGGCGGAAGATAGATGATATTATAATAGGTTCTTAATTTTGTTCTTACGCTATATAGGTAATTATACCAAGTCATCGAATTCTTACCGTTTTTTGAATTCCAATGAAACGCTTGCAACATAACGTCTCCGTTACTTCCGTTATACGGGATATCCGTACCGGATGAGCTTACTGATTGATCGACAACAGCAGTATCTTCGCCGGCGGTAGTCTGATTATCGTTTAGCAAAGCCCCGTTCGAGCAAGATACGCTTACCAAAAAGGTTAATAATACAAATAATTTAACTAATTTACTCATTTTTTTTCCTTGTTAAAAAACTTTTCTAAATAAATTTCATTAGCGCCAACGGCGCCGTTTTTTAATCTCGGATACAATAGAAATAAAAAATTATCAAACCTTTTATCTCAATAATATCCGGTCGTTTGACTTTTTCAAACATTCTATAGCCGTTTTAATGAATCAAACAGCTACAACAAAACTTGTCTTTTTTTCCGTACGCCTCCTTTATTATTTAATTTTATTCTTAATGCGTTCAAATAACTTTCTATGTTTTAAAATATAAGACATTTTTGTAGTTTTTGCAATAAATATATACCCTAGTTTTAACTGGTAAATACCCTAGTTAGAATTTATTAATAATATATTTATAATATTTTTCTTAATAAAAACGCCTTTTTGTTGTTATTATCTTAAAAAAGAAAAAAAAGAGGCGGTCTTTAAAGACGGCCTCTTTTTTTATCAAAGTTTTATAACTATTCGATAGTAACGGCGTTTTTATAGTATACGCAGTAAGCGTGTCCGCCTGTTTCGTATTGGGTATAAGCTTTGGTAAGACCAAGAGCTGAATTTGGAACCCAAGATTCGTAGTTGCTCCAACCGGTTTTACCGATCTTAATAGCTACTTGTTCGGCGCCTTCTGTTCCGATATAAGCCGCATAAATTCCGTTTTCAGCTTTTGCAACGTAAACTCTACTACCTTTAAGAACGTTGTTTGCTTTTCTGATCTTTATAAGATTGTTGATAGCTTTAGTTAAATACGTTCCTCTGTCTTCCCAGTCCTGTATAAATACGCAAGGAATACCCGGGTGTGTAAGTATAAACGCATACGCCGCTTGAGTCGAAACCCCTTTTGTACTTCCCGATACGCCCCAAAGCATGGTGTTTCTACCAACGCTGTGGTGATTTAAGTCGATATCGTGATTGTGGATAAAAGTAACCGCCGCTTCAGACCACCAACCGATGAGTCCGTAGTTTGTGTTCGCTCCTACCGCTCCGAGATAATTTCCGTACATATTACTGGTACTAGCTAAAGCGCTATACAAACTG
>JAGOCL010000089.1 GCA_017998755.1 Spirochaetota bacterium
ATTATTTTCTATATTTTCATTGATTTTTATAGAGGTAATTCCCCCTGAAATGTTAAAAACATTCTTAAAATTATTATTTTTAAGTATTCTCTCGGCTACATATCCCCGCAAACCAACATTTCCATATATATAAATATTGTTATCTTTAGGCAACTCGTCTAATCTGGCTCTCAATTCTGATAGAGGTATCCACTTGGAATTCATAACCATAGATTTTTCTCTCTCTCTTTTATTCCTAACGTCAAGTATAAAAATATCCCTTTCCGATTCGGAATTCTCTAGAGACGCCAAATTCGTTAAACCGTCCGAATAATCGCAAGCGGTCATTCCGGCTATATTTAGCGAATCTTTTATAGCGCTAATAGTCGGGTGATAAGTAAAATTCAAAGCGGAGAGTTCCGATACGGTTATTCCGCTATATATCGAAGTTATTAGGACGTCAAGTTTTTTGGAGACCTCGTTGGACTTACCGCAAACATAAGCGCCTATTACCGTTTGCGCGTTTTTATTAATTATCAGTTTTATATGAATTTGCGACGCCTCGGGAACAAATCTCTCCCTATCTCCTGAGAAAACAGTTATTGAATAAGTTTCTACCGAATTTAGTTCGGCTTCAACTTCATTAATCCCCGCCATGCCTATACTGAAATTCTTAATTTTAAAAAAAATGTTGTCTACGAATATTTGTTTACAACCTTTAACCCCGCTAATTTGCGAACCGATGTTTCTTCCATGGTTTATCGCCTGATTAATTCCTACAATTCGACTGCCAAGTACAAACGGACTGTTTGAAAATTCAGCGCCGCCGCCTCCAGAATAAATATCCGGATCTGAAGTTTGAAAAAAAGAATCGACTAAGACGGCTCTTTTTCTTCCGGGAATTAGACCTGAATTTGTAGCTAGATAAGCGCTAGGCGTCGGATTGTCGCAATAAATAATTAGCTGAGTCTCTATATCTAAATAATTAATTTCAATATTTGTAACAATATTTTCGCCGTTCTTTTTATAAATAATATTTTCTACGCCGCAATGTAATTTAATCCCCGCCTTTGTAAGTTCGGTTTTTAAAATGTAGTCAAATTCGTTATCAAAATTAGCAATTAACTTCTTCTCTTTGGTAATTAATGCAACTTCGTATCCGGCTTCTATCAATGAAAGAGCAAAGTTTATAGAAATCGTATTAATACCGACTATCGATATCTTTTTTACGCCCCTATTTCTTATGTAATCTTTTGCTTTAATTGCCTGCTCAATGTTCTTAATTATAAAAAAATTCGGACAATCTAAAAGATCCTTCTCAGATAAAGAAAAATAAAAACCGGTCGCAAGAACTAATTTATCGTAAGCTTTTTCAAAAACCTGTTTGTTTTCCAAATTATAAACCGTTATAGTCTTCTTATCCCTATTAATGCTTTGAACTTCGCATCTTTTACATATATTTATGTTATAAATCTCCGTCAACCGCTCTTCAAAGCCTTTTGTAAAAGTATCTGAGGATTTGAGAGAATCTGATAAAAAGTAAGGTATACCCGACATAGGATATCCTATATGTTCTGATTTATCGAAAATAGTTATATTAACGTCTTCTCTGATTCTTCTAATTCTTGTCGCAGAAGCTATACCAACGTTAGATCCGCCGACAATCGCTATCTCTTCTTTCTTAATACTCATACCCTATTATTTCCTGATTTTTTCCCCAAATACTACACCTAAAAATAAAAAAAATCAATACAATTTAAACCTTTCTCAAAATCAGAGCGGCGTTTGTACCGCCAAAACCGAAAGAATTTGACAAAACCAACTTTGGAGCAAATTTCAGAGTCTTATCGACTATCTTTAACTTACCTGTAACCTCGTCCCCTTCCTCGAAATTCACGTTTGGAGCGATAAATCCCTCGTTCATCATTATGAGAGAATAAATCGCCTCGCTGGCTCCCGCCATCCAACATTCGTGGCCGGTCATTGATTTAGTGGACGACACATATGTGTCGCTTCCAAATATTTTGAATATAGCCTCCGCCTCTTTAGAATCTCCTCCTACCGTACTTGTCGCATGAGCGTTTATATATTCAATCTCATTAGGATTTATCCCAGAAGTCTTTAAAGCTTTACTCATGGCGACTTGGGCGCCAATACCATCTGGAATAGAAAGATCCGCGCCGTCTGCGCTAAATCCATATCCGACAATTTCGCCATAAATCTTTGCGCCTCTTTGAATTGCAAGATCCATTCTCTCTAAGACTAGCGCCGCTGCCCCTCCGGAAGGTACTAACCCGTCCCTGTTTTTGTCAAATGGTCGAGAAGCGTTTTTAGGATTATTAACATTTGTTGAAAACGCGTTTAGGGCGTCGAAACTGGCCATTACATGCCAGTTTATCTCCTGAGCTCCGCCCGCTATTATCCTCTCTTGACGTCCGCATCTAATCAGGTCTGCGGCTTGACCTATAGAATGGGCTCCTGAAGCGCAAGCCGCGGCTAACGACCAGCACGCCCCTTTTGTCTTGAATATTGTAGATAAATTCATTGTAACCGTTGAATCCATAACTTGAAAAATATAACCGGAGCCCAACGACTTTGTCTCTTTAAATTTTCTGAGATCGTCCGCCATTTCAACATTCGGTTGAGATACGGAATCATGGCCAAATATCACTCCCGTTTCGGTACTTTCAATATCTTCCGGTTTTAATCCGCTATCTCCTACGGCTTGCTCGGCCGCGACGTAAGCCCAGATAGTGGACAACGACATAGTTTTTCTTTTCTTTCGATCAAGATAATTTTTCGGATCAAAATTTTTTATAATTCCAGTTAAAGGACTTCTAAAACCCATCTCAATTCGAACCGGATCTATATCATATCCGACTCTACCGTTTTTTAAAGAATCCGTAACTTCGGATATACTATTGCCGATACAAGATACAATTCCTATACCGGTTACTACGACTCTATTTTTTTTATCGCTCATACTATTCTCCATAATTTTATCAATATGACGGAAATAGGATTTTACAATTAATTAAATTATTGTCAATTGTATTTTTCAACTAAATATATACTGTCTGAAAAAATATCATTAAAAATTTAATTTTTTTGTATAACAAAATCAAATTTAAGTTGTTAATTAATACTAAAAGCTCAAGGAGACAACTTATGAATCACAGATTTCATTTTGTTCTTAATTCAGATTTGAAGAAAAAACTAATCCTTCAATCTAAAGAAAATAATATTTCAATATCAGAATTAATTAGAACTATATTAAAAAAAATGAATTTCCTAACGGAACAAATTCATTTCAAATTAAAACCTCAATTTTATAAATACCTGAAAGTAGAAGCCGACGAGGATTTTATTGCGCGTATTAAACTAGAAGATTACTTCTTGATTACAACTTTACAAAATTCGCTAAAAACTTATAGTAAAGCTCAAATACTGAGATTTATCCTAGAATTATATTTTAATATGCTTGAAATTCATGGGAATAAGGCGTTAGTATCTTTCTTGATAGCGTTGAACAATAAATGGGAAGAAGAAAAACGATCAAAGAAAGTTTGGGATAAGACGCATATGTGTCTTTTTCAAACCAAACCTGCCCTAAATATGTACTTCTCCCGCTATGGAGAACTCCAAAAAGTATTAATTCTATAGCTGAATAATATTAATTTGACATTTACATAGTAATTAAATATAAATATCCACAGATAATTTTTTTTCAAGGAAGTATATATGAAACTAGGCATAGATATAGGCTCAAAAAATATTTCGATGGCATTTCTAGATAATCAAAGCGTAATTTTTAATAAAACGTTTCCTCATAACGGAAATATTTTTAAAAGTCTATTAGAAGAAATCGAGATTTTACTTCAAAAATTTAACATAAAAGATATCGAATCATACGGTATTTGCGGAAGCGTAGATTTAGCGGGGATCAAAACCATAGATACTATACTCGCAAGCGTCGAGTCTAATAAATTCTTAAAGACAGGTTGCAAAAATATACTCTCTATCGGTTGCGAGTCTTATTCCCTCGTCGTCCTTGATGAAAACTTCAACTACGTCGAACATAGCGTAAATCCTTTGTGCGCGTCGGGAACGGGAAGTTTTATCGATCAGCAGGCGGAAAGAATAGGACTTACAAGCGAGGAATTAGGGGAGATATCCGATAAATTTCAGGGTAAGACGCCGACTATCGCCACAAGATGCGCCGTTTTTGCCAAATCCGATATAATACACTCTCAAGCGGAGGGCTTTTCTAAAGAGGCGATCGCCGCCGGGCTTTGCGAAGGTATGGCTCGCGGAGTTCTTGCAAATTTGTTGAAAGGAAGATATCTTGACGGCGGCGTTTTATTTACCGGCGGAGTTAGTAAGAACAAAAAAATCGTCTCAGAGATTTCTAAAATTCTTGGTAGCAGAGTAAAGATAATAGATGAAAGCGCTTATTTTAACGCAATCGGCGCAGCGCTATTGGGGAGCGAAAAAGATCTCGACTTAAAAAAAGTTATTTCCAATATTTCAAAAAAAAGAGAGAAAAGGGACGAATTGCGACTTGAATTGACAAGTTATCCCGATTTTAGCGAAGATAAAACGATTATAGAAGATAATATTGAGATTACAAAATATTCCGAATTAAAAGATAAATCGTCGATTTATATCGGTATAGATATCGGCTCTACAAGCACGAAATCTATTATTACCGACGAGAATAACGAGATTTTATACGGATTCTATACTAAAACCGCCGGAGACCCTGTAAAGGCGACTCAAAATATTTTTCATAAAATTAAAAAGATATTTTCAGATAAAGAGATAAATATACTTGGGGTTGGGACGACCGGTTCCGGAAGAAAACTTGTTAAAGAGATAATTAACGCCGATCTGGAGGTAAACGAGATAACCGCTCACGCGAGGGGCGCGACGTTTCTTTCTAACGACGTCGATACTATTATCGAGATCGGCGGTCAGGACTCGAAATTTACCTTATTAAAAAACGGAAACGTCGTAAGCTCGACTATGAATTACGTATGCGCCGCCGGAACCGGTTCGTTTATCGAGGAGCAGGCGAAACGCCTAGATATAACGCTCGACGATATTTCGAAAATGGCGATCGGGAAAAAAGCCCCCTATACATCTGATAGATGCACCGTTTATATGGAACGAGATCTTAATCTCTTTTTATCCGAAGGGTATTCTAAAGAAGAGATCATTACGGCTGTTCTATACAGCGTTCGGGACAACTACCTTTCGAAAGTCGTAGGTCGCGAAAACCTCGGCGAGAAGATATTTTTCCAAGGGGCTACCGCCAGAAACAAAGCTCTTGTCGCGGTGTTTGAAAAAGAGATAAAAAAACCGATATTCGTATCGAAGTATTGTCACCTTACCGGCGCTCTAGGAATTGCGGTCATACTGAAAGAAAGAAATTATAAAAAATCACAATTTTCAGGAATAGACTTTGAATTTAAATTATCTACAGAAACTTGCGAACTTTGCGTAAACAAATGCTCTCTATCAATATACGAGATTCGAGAAAATAAAGTCGCGTGGGGGCTAAAATGCGGTAGGGAATACGAAGACCGAAAAGTAAAAGTTAAAGAGATAAAGACGTCGATCGACAAAATATTTGAGGACATCTTTTTTGAAAAGAACGGAAACGAACGAAAAGTAAATAAAACAATAGGAATTCCTAAAACCTTATATCTGGCAGAATTTTATCCTTTATTCAAAGATTATTTTGAAAAAGCCGGTTTTAATGTAATTATTGAAGAACCGACGCATTCCAAGTTGAAAAACGGCTCAAAACTTGTAAATTCAGATTTTTGCGCGCCTATTATACTTACGCACGGATTAGTCGAATCTCTGCTTAATAAAAAAGTCGACTATATTTTCTTACCGACTATTATCAACAATAAAACTTTGATTAAAAACGAAGTTGAAACAGAGTTTTTTATCGATAAAATAAACGATGCGTATTATTGTTATTATTCAGAATACGCCGCGACGATTATCGATAATCTAACGGCTCTAGACGTCAAAGATAAACTGCTCTCGCCGAAAATGAAGTTTAATAAATCAAACGCGGAAGATATTTCAAAAGAATTAATTGAGCTTACTTCAAACATTTCGGATATCGACGGAGCAAAGTTAACGGAGATATTCAAAGAAAGTTACGTCAAATTCCTTAAAAATAAAAATGAATTTAAAAAAACCGGCGAAAATATTTTAAAAAACGTAGCTAAAAATAAAATTCTCTTTTTAGGTCGTCCTTATACTTTCTTCGACAACGTAATAAATCTGAATATTCCAAAAACATTTGAAAACTACGGTTTTAATATATTATACCAATCCATGTTAGATCTTGACCCGCAAAAGCTCGAATACGCAAAAAGATTTATCGATAAGGCGCATTGGACTTTTGGACAGGAGATAATATGCGCCGCCGAATTTGCCGCGAAGACCGACGGAGTCTTCCCAGTATTTTTGACCTGCTTCAGATGCAGTCCCGATTCGTATCTCATAAGTTATTTTAAAGATATTATGAACAAATACGAGAAACCTTATTTAATCATACAGCTCGACGAACACTCAAGCGACGTCGGTTATCAGACGCGTATAGAGGCGGCGATAGAAACGTTCAAAAATCATAAGCCCGTTTCATCCAAAAAGAATATAGAAAAAAAGTCTTATAAAAACGATCCTATCGAGAAAGACAATACCGTTCTTATACCATATGTGAGCCCAATTATTAGCGAACTTCAAAAATCCGTATTTACCGCGTACGGATATAAAGCTATCGTTATGCCTCTCGATCAGAAGATAGTTAACAAAGGGTATCGGTACGCCTCGGGCGGGGAATGTATGCCAAACGTAGCTATCGCCGGCTCTTTAATAGAATCTATCGAAAAATATTCTTTAACTCCCGAAAACTGTATAGCGTATCTACCAACTTTGTGTATGGCGTGCAACTTCAATCAATATTCTATACTTCTCGAACTGGCTTCAGAGAAAGCGGGCTACGATAAGATAAAAATCGCCAACGGCAATTCGATGAAGCATATCGAGGAGCTTCCAAAAGAGTTGAACGTTAATATCTTAGAAGTAAATATTTTGGGATCTATTTTATACAAACTGTACTATAAATTCCGTCCTTATGCAAAGAATACGGCCGATATAGAAGACGCGTTAAATAAATCGATAGAATTAATCAAAACTAATCTGACCGACAAAAAACCTCTAATGGAGGCGGCAAAATCGATTAGAGATTTATTTGCGAATCTCCATATTGATATGAGCGTCAGAAAACCGAGAATTGCGATATTGGGCGATTTATACGCAAAATATAATTTTGTTTTAAACGACGATATATATTCGTTAATCGAAGAACTCGACGGCGAAGTTCTAGTTCCTTCGTTTACAGAAACCGCGGCGCACTTTTTGGACGCCGACTTCAGAGATAACGGACTTGATATCAAATACAAGCGCGGTTTATCGATTTTTGAGCGAAGATACGAATCGGTTTTTAAAGATCTTCTTAGCGACTCGCTGGAACCGCCGATAGAGGATCAGGTTAAGCTTATGGAAGAGTTCGGGATAAAAAATTTTATAGCGGGCGAAACTTCGATGAACGTCGGGCGGGCGCTATACTATATTAAAAATAAAACGGTTGACGCTATGGTCCATCTCAATCCGCTGTTTTGTTGTCCCGGCGTCGTTTCGGCTTCGATATTTAGAAAAATTCAAAAGGATTTCGACATACCGATTATCGACATCTTCTACGACGGAAATAACAAACCGAATAAAATCATTATTCCGCAACTTTATTATTTGAAAAATAAAGGTAAATCATAAATATTATTTATATACGGCAAGATATTGGGGCGTATCAATATTCATAGCTTGAGCCGAGATAAAATTCGTTTGATTTTCGTATGATAGCGGTCAATTCATAATAAACATCTTTTTCTATGGAAATTTCAGAATTTCTTTCGGTATAATAAGAAATATGCTCTTATATCTATTCATATCTATCGTATTTCGCCATGATTTCATCTCTAATCGACTGACAGGCCGTCTTCACTGCGTCTTCAACAGATAATAATCCGGTTTTAAATTTGTCTATCATTCCTGCGCCATAACTAAAAACAACCGCCGTAGCTTTAACATTCGGTATTAACTCTCCATTTTCAATAGAATTATATATAGAAGAATATTCAGGATCAATCTTTTTTACCTCTATTGCCGCGTCTTTTCTTGACGGGGGTCTTAATCCGTTATTATACATAATCATCTGGGCGGTATATCCAGAAAAATAATCTTTTATAAAACTAAACGATTGAGATTGTTTTGTTGAAATTTGATTTATCATTATCCCTCTTGAGCCAACAAACGGTTTAATAGGCAAGTTAGCAATACAAGTTCCCGGAACCGTTTCACGATAAGATTTAATATCCCACGGACCGTCCATTATCATTGCAACTATACCTTCCTTAAAAATGCTTTCAATCAATAAATTATTTGAATTACGATTAACGATCATTTCATCGACGAGTTTTTTGATAAAATTAGCGCCTGCTAACGCCCCTTCGTTATCGAGCCCGATATCTGTTATATCGTATGAGTTATCTAC
>JAGOCL010000090.1 GCA_017998755.1 Spirochaetota bacterium
ATAAACGGGATATAGCATTTTATAATATCGAATGGGCAAAAGAGATAAAAAACAGCTTTGAGATTGCCAGATCGAGGTATTTGGTAGCGCGTCATTATTGGGAAGAGACTAAAAAATGGTCAAATCTTGCGTATGATAAAAAAATGCATATCGGATGGGAGCAGATAGAAGATCTCAACTACGAGATTGAAAACAATTTATTTGATTACGATTACGAGATGATAATCGATATGCGTCTGAAGGACCTCGATCGAAAAATAAAAATTATAGATTCTTATCTTGCGAAAAAATAATTAATTTTATTTTAAAACTTCCTAAATTATGTTATTATCCCTATACTCTGATTTATAAGCTCGGCGTTTGGGTTTTTGGTTGTTCCGTAAGCTTATTTTTCTCAAGGAGAGCGTCATGGATTGGAAAATGGTAGTTATACAGTTGGCAGGCGGGATCGGATTATTCTTGATGGGTATGAAAATCATGTCCGAAGGTCTGCAGAAAGTCGCCGGCGACGGGTTGCGAAAAATTCTTAATATTTTAACTACCAACCGTTTTTTGGGGATATTTGTCGGGTTGTCTATAACTACGATCATCCAATCAAGCAGCGCTACGACGGTTATGGCGGTTAGTTTTGTAAACGCCGGTTTGATGACTTTAAGACAAGCGATCGGAGTTATATTCGGCGCAAACATAGGTACGACCATAACAGCATGGATAGTAATACTACCAATAGTTAAATATAATCTTGTGTTGATCGGTATATCGATTATCTTAGTATCATTTTTCAAAAAAGAAAAAATAAAATTTACCGGCGAGATACTTTTTGGACTAGGTATACTATTTATGGGAATGGAGACGATGACCGGCGGTATGGTCCCATTGCGAGAGTCGAAAGTTTTTAACGACGTATTTCTATTTGTTAACGGCTCGACATATCCGATACTGATTCTTGGAGTGGTTATTGGGGCGCTAACTACGATGGCTGTTCAGTCGAGTAGCGTAACGATAGGTATCGCCATAGCTCTTGCGACTAACGGGCTGATAAATTATCATGGGGCGGTATCGCTGATTTTGGGGGATAACATAGGCACTACCATAACGGCAGTTTTAGCCAGTCTTGGCGCGACAAGAAACGCAAAACGAGCGGCTCTCGCTCACGCTATGTTTAACGTTTTAGGAGTCGTAGTTATACTGATAATATTTTATCCTTTTACAAAACTTGTCGATTTGCTTATGCCTTATGATCCGGATTTATTGTCGGCTAATGGAACAAAACCTTATATCGGACAGCATATCGCCTTAGCTCATTCTATGTTTAATGTAGCTAACGTCGTATTTTTTACCGGATTTATCCCTTTATTTGTAAAAATATGCGAGTTTATTATACCGGTAAAAGAGAGCGAAAAAAGCAAGAAAACTCATATCAGCTTTACTTATATCAGCGCCAAACTTTTAGATACCCCCTCTTTAGCCCTGATTGAAACTGAAAAAGAACTGGCTAATATGTCGGATATGGTCGTAAAGATTTCGGAAAATATACATAAGTTTCTGTCAAAAAACGGTAAAATAGGGAAAATATACGAAGATATTGAGACGCAGGAGAAGCAAATAGACGATTTTCAAAAGCGAATAACGGAATTTCTACTGTCCGTATCGCAGAGATCGGTGTCGCGCGATCATAGTATATTAGTCGGCAATTATATCACATTAGCTCATAATCTTGAAAAATACGCCGACTACGTTAACCGGATAGGTTCGATATTTGATAAATTGGAAAAAAAGAATTTGGAATTGACTAAAAACGAGTATAAATATATCAAAGAGCTTAACGAAGAAACTCATAACTTTTTTATTAAAGTCATAGAAATATACAAAACAAAATCCGGTAAAGATACCTTGATGGATGCTATTTTGGCAAAAAGTAGAAAGATCCGAAAAATGGTCGGCGAGGCAAAGTTGTCTCATCTGGATAAATTGGGGAGCGAGAACGCTTGCAAAAGAGACGCATCTGTATTTTTTATTGATATTCTTAACTGTTTCGACGGTATGAGAAGAGAAGTATATAATATTGGCGAAGTTGTAACCGGTACTAAGTACTCTTAATTTACCGAGTTAATAAATTTAAAAAATAATTGATTTTTTTACAAAATTCAAATATAATTCCAAATAATATGCGGAAAATCCGCAAATTATTTATATTAACCCGCAAAATATAAGCGGTATTTTTCCGAATAATAAGGAGAATTTATGAGCGTTTTAAAAACGGCCGATCCCGAACTGTACGATTCCATTGAAAAAGAGTTAGAGAGACAAAAAAATAAACTTGAGATGATAGCAAGCGAAAATATAGTAAGTAAAGCGGTGTTGGAAGCTCAAGGGAGCGTTCTTACTAACAAATACGCCGAAGGTTACCCCGGTCATAGATATTACGGCGGGTGCGAGTACGTCGACGTAGCTGAAGATCTCGCTCGCGATAGAGTTAAGAAGATATTTGATTGCGAATATGCCAACGTTCAACCGCATTCCGGTAGTCAGGCAAATATGGGGGTATATTTTTCTGTATTAAAACCCGGCGATACTATACTCGGTATGAATTTGTCTCACGGAGGGCATTTGACTCACGGATCTCCTGTGAATTTTTCAGGTAAATTGTTTAAAATAGTAAGTTACGGCGTTAATAAAGAGACCGAAACGATAGATTACGACGAACTCAAAGAGATAGCGATGAAAGAGAAGCCGAAACTCATCGTCGCCGGAGCTTCGGCATATCCAAGATTTTTCGATTTTAAAAAATTCAAAGAAGTCGCGGATATGTGCGGCGCGTATCTTATGACCGATATGGCTCATATAGCGGGACTTATCGCCGCCGGCCTTCATCCGTCGCCGGTTCCGTATTCTGATTTTGTTTCTTCCACTACTCACAAAACTTTGAGGGGGCCCAGAGGCGGACTTATATTGATGGGGAAGGATTTTGAGAATAAAATGGGGATTGTAGCCCCTAAGTCAGGTAGAGTAAAAATGATGAGCGAGATATTGGATAGCAATATCTTCCCCGGTATACAAGGCGGACCTTTGATGCACGTTATCGCGGCAAAAGCCGTCGCTTTTAAGGAAGCTCTAACGGATGAATTTAAAGTTTACCAGAATCAAATATTGAAAAATTGTAAAGCCCTTGAAAAATCGTTAAAAGCCGAGGGATTTAGACTGGTGTCGGGCGGTTCGGACAATCACTTACTGCTTATCGATATGTCGGTTAAAAATATTACCGGCAAACAGGCGGAAACGGCGTTAGACTCAGCGGGTATAACGGTAAATAAAAACGGAATACCTTACGATAAACAACCGCCGACAATAACAAGCGGTATCAGGATTGGAACGCCTGCGTTAACGACCAGGGGTATGAAAGAGAAAGAGATGGAGATTATCGCCGGATTGATTGACGACGCGGTTAAAAACCACGATAACTCCGATAAACTGAAAGCGTTGTCGCAGGAAGTGAAGAAGTTATGCGATAGATTCCCTATCTATAATAGTTAGGAGAAAACGTATTGTCAAAAAATATCCCGTATTCTCTGAAGTATTTTACATTTTCAGAAGATAAAAGTTTTATTTTGGAATCCGGAGAGAAATTTGGACCTATAACGGTCGGATACGAAACGTTCGGCGAGTTAAATGAAAAAAAAGACAATGCTATATTGGTTATCCATGCGTTGACCGGAGATAGCCACGTTTCTTCCGGATACGACCCTGATAAAACTACGCCCGGTTGGTGGGACTCTCTTATTGGTATAGGTAAATCCATAGATACGCGGCGACATTTTGTAATTTGCGCCAATTATTTTGGCGGTTGTATGGGATCTACCGGCCCGTCGTCAATTAATCCCGATACGGGCAAACCTTACGGGTTGAAGTTCCCGATTTTTACCGTCGGCGATATGGTAGGCGTTCAAAAGAGGCTGATCGATCATTTGGGAATAACTAAGCTTCATACTATTATCGGAGGATCGTTAGGCGGGATGCTTGTCTTGGAGTGGAATTATAAATATCCCGGTTCAATGGAGAATTCTATAGTTATCGCCAGCGCTCATAAATCTTCGACTCAGGTTATCGCTTTTTACGAGGTCGGAAGAAACGCGATTTTAGCCGATCCCAATTTCAATAACGGGGATTATTACGGCTCAACGTTACCGGAGAGAGGGCTTGCGATCGCGAGAATGGTGGCGCATATAACGTATCTTTCGAAGGATTCTATTCAGACAAAATTCGGCAGAGATATAAACGAGAATATTCTGGAAAGCGATCTGATGTACGGATTTTTCGGACCTATGTTTCAAGTGGAGAGCTACCTTAGGCATCAGGGAAGAAAGTTTGTATCGAGATTCGACGCAAACAGCTATCTTTACTTAACAAAAGCTATGGATATGTACGATTTGACTCGGGGCGAGATAAAACTTTCAGACGCCGCGTCAAAATTTAAGTCTAAGATACTGATTATCACGTTTACGTCGGATTGGCACTATAGCCCGCAGGAGAGTTGGGAGATTGTCAAGGCGTTGATGAATAAAGATAAAGACGTCACATATGTGAATATCGAGTCTCCTTACGGACACGATTCATTTTTGATGAATAACGCCGATTTGGAAAAGATAGTATCAAGTTTTTTAAAAGATAAAAAAAGCGGCGCTAAAGAGAAATCTACTAATGAAAAAATTTAAAGAGAAAATTTATCAATTTATTTCTAAAGAGATTCCGGATAATTCGAGAGTTTTGGATCTGGGATGCGGCAACGGGGAGTTACTCGACCATTTAATTACTAATAAGAGCGTTATCGGACATGGAATAGATATAAAAACCGACGCTCTCGTAAAATGTATTGAAAAAGGAATTCCGGTTATTCAACTGAATTTGGATAATCTTCCGCTTGATTTTCCTGATAAATCCTTCGACTTCGTCGTGTTAAATCAGACTATTCAGGAAATTTATAAATCAAAAGAGATGATTGAAGAGATATTAAGGATAGGAAAAGCGGGAATTCTCGGATTTCCAAATTTTGGCTATTTTAAAGTTAGATTGTCTTTTTTGTTTAAGGGAAGGATGCCGATGTCAAATCAACTTCCTTATAAGTGGTTCGATACTCCAAATATTCACCTCTTGACGATTAAGGATTTTAAGGACTTTTGTAAAAAAGAGAATATTAAGATTATAAAGCAAATCTACATAAAAAAATCTTTTTTTAGAAATAAATACAAAGAGATCAAATATTTTCACAATTTAAGAGCGGAATTAGCTATATTTAAAATTTCGAAATAAATAAAAAATTTTAAAAAAATATTGATTTTTTTTAAAATTTAAACATAATTGTCTTATGGGTAAAAAGAAATCTATATTTCCGATTAGATGGCAGTTGTTGTCGTTGATATTGCCTGTCGCGATTGCTCCGTTAATAATAATTGTCGGTTTTACGACTAACCAGATATTTCTTCATCTTGAAGAGAAGAGTAAGGAATTTTATTCTTCTATTTTAATTCAAATATCCAATAATATAGACTTTATGTACGAGCAATACGCAAGAACGCTTACGAATATTGTAAGAATCCCAAACGTAGAAAAAGGGCTTTCCTACCCGCCTTATAAGAGCGAGACCGAGGAGATGGAGGTCTCCGATATGGTAAAGGGCAAAAACACCATATACAAAGGCAACAGAGTTATTAGCGAGGGGTTGAGAAAGACGGCGGAAGAGAAGATAGACGGCGACGTTTATTTATACGAATTAGACAGAAAGTCCGTTATAAATAACGCCGATTATATGGTCCACAAATTAAATCTGGGATTGCCTGAACCGGATTTGAAATTGATGTTAGAAGATCCGCTATTTAAAAAAATCAAAAACGACAATCAGATAAAATTAATATTCGGTAAATTTAAAGATAACGTATTAAAGGGGACAAATTGCGAGTTAAAGCCGGTTATGATTTTCCCATATTATTACGAACCTCCGGAGAAACCCGAGGACGCTTTTGAAAAATTTATATTAATTCAGATATTCCCCGATTTTATCCCGAAGTTTTATTCGAATATAAGCCACATAAAACAGGGAACTTTATATATTTTGGATCAGTTTGATAATATCATTTCGTTTAATCATCCTTCTAGCGACGATTATTACGAATTTGATTATGATAAAAATCAATACGTTTTAAACGACGACGATCCGAACGATCCTTATGAAAAAATGTCTTTTAAAGAGTATAAATTATTAAATGTCGATAAGAACATACTAAACGTTGAAAGCGTAAAAAGTCTAACGGATAAATTGACTCCGGAAGGTTATAACGAAGAGCTGGATAAAGAAGAAGATGAAAATATCTTTAACCGGAAACATATTATCAGATATAACGGGATTGATTATATGACGGCGCTTGAATATAGTAAGTCAAGCGAGTGTAAACTCATATATTTTCACCCGATGTTTCAAATTCACAAACCGGTTTATAATATAATTAAAATTATAATTTATATAACAATAGCTACGATTATCATAATTCTATTGATTTCAATAATATTCAGTAAAAGTTTTACAGAACCAATAAGGAATCTCGTTTCGTCCGCTCGGAGGATATCCGACGGCGATTATAAAACTTCTGTTGAGTTTGATAGTTTTAACGGCGAATTTTATATATTGGGCTCTACTTTTAACGATATGGCCTGTAAGATCGACGATTATAGCGAAAATCTCGAGGAAATGGTAAGAATTCGTACTAAAGAGATAAACGACGCGAATGAGAAGATGAAAAGAGAACTTGTTATGGCGCAAAATATTCAACAAGCCATAATACCTAAGGTTTTTCCGAAAGTCGGCATATTGCAGATATCGGGGTTTTATCAGCCGATGGCCGATCTTGGGGGCGACTTTTACGACGTTTTTATGTTGGATAAAAACAGGATCGTATTTGTCATTGTCGACGTTTGCGGACACGGCGTTCCGGCGGCGCTGATAACTACAATGGCAAAGGTTTCTTTTTTCAATAACTCTCGAGAGAATCTGAAAACGTTTGAGATATTAACTCTGGTGAATGAAGAAATATGCGGAGCAATTGGCGAAAATAACAGCTATTTTACCGCTTTTTACGGAATATTAGATATAAAGAGTAAAATTCTTGAATATACTAACGCCGGTCATAACGAGATAGCGGTTTTGAAAAATGATAAAAGTATAGTTTTACTTGATAGTAATTCGGGTTTTGTAGGTATGATAAAAGGACTGAAGTATAAAACCGATTATATATCGCTCGATACGGGAGATAAGTTGATACTTTACACCGACGGGATACCTGAGGCCAGAAATACCGCAAAAGAGTTGTACGGATTTGACAGATTTCAAAATTCTATAATCAAACATTCCGATCTCTCTCTTGAAGATATGATAAAAAATATTATCGACGACGCTAAGGAATTTAGAGGCGATTTTAGAGTTGACGACGATATGACTATCCTCGTCGTTCAAATATTGCCCGACAGCGTAGAGATAAATATTAACCTTGCCGATATCGCTAATAAAATAAAGGTTGAGATAAAAAATAGCGGAGAAGATGAATTTTCTGAGTATAAAAACGAGATACTAACAGCAATTAATTGTTTCAACGAATCAATGTATGATAAATCCATTGAAATTTTAACGAATGTAGATAAATATTTCAATAGAAAAAAGGAAAAATTTGATATTCTTTATCTTTTAGGATGTAATTACTATAAGAATAAAGAATATAAAAATGCGTTAGAATTCTTTGAGAAAGCAAATAAAATAAATTCTGAAGACGAAAATATTAAAAACTTAATTAATATTCTCAAAAAAAACTAAATTTAACAAAGAATCGGATCTTTTATGAAAAAATTAATCGAAAATAAAGTAAGGCATGCGATCGCCGGACTAGGAAGAATAGCGAGCTCATTGGAAGAAGATATATACAGAGAAAAGCCGTGTACTCACGCGGGCGCTATATTGGCAAGCGGCGACGGCGTTATAGCGTCGGGATGCGATATTAGCAAAGAGAGAAGGTCCGCTTTTGCAAAGCGTTGGGGGGTATCAAATCTTTATGATAACTGCGAAGATATGCTGAAAAACGAGTCGATCGAAATATTGCATATCGCCGCGCCGCCGGAAGCGCATTTCGACTTAATAAAGACGGCTTGTAAATATAGAATCCCGGTTATTGTGTCGGAAAAGCCGTTGACGGATAACTTAGTGACTTCTAAAGAAGCGCTTGAAGGCGCCAAAAAGGCGCAAACGAAATTATTGGTAAATCACGAACGGAGATATTCAAACGATTATATTTACACTAGAAACGTCGTTAAGCAGAAAAAGTATGGAGAAGTTCTAACTATATTTGCGAAGCTATATTTTGGTTATAACAGGACTCCGGCTAAAATGTTATGGGACGACGGAACGCATATTATCGATATTTTAAGATTTTTACTTGACAGCGAGCTTGAAGTTGAAAACGTTACAAATTTATCAAAAAAAGACGCTAAAGGCGAGTCGTTAATAATAAATCTTAAATCCGGCGGCGCATATGCGCTTCTGGGAGT
>JAGOCL010000091.1 GCA_017998755.1 Spirochaetota bacterium
CTTCATTTCCGGAGGCGCGACTACCGCCATAAATCCTCGTTTATAACCGGTCAAAACTTTAACAGTCTGTATCTCGTTGCAAGCAGTCTCGCATCTTCTACACATTATACATTTATCTAGATCTCTATTTATCGCTTTACTCGACATATCGTGAGGATATGTAGATTTATCTCCGGTATAAGTAAGATGATCTATCCCAAACTGTCTGGCTAAGGCTTGAAGTTCGCAATCAAGCGACTTAGCGCAGATCAAACAATCAAAAGGGTGAACCGACAACAACAATTCTAAGATCGTTCTTCTTATCTGAATTAATTCTGGAGTATTTGTCTTTATCTTCATCCCCTCTTGTACCGGAGTGCAACATGCGGGCATCATTTTTGATCTACCGCCAAGTTCGACTTCTACCATACATATTCTACACGAACCGGTTCTATGCTCAACGTTAAAACTTTCCAAATCCAGATGACACAAAGTCGGAATGTATATATCAACCTCCTTTGCGGCGTCCAAAATCGAAGCGTCTTTAAACGCCTCAACCGGAATATCATTTATTATTACTCTAGCCATTATTTCCTCCTATATCGCTAACTAAGATACTATTATCGCGTCAAATTTACAATTTGTATAACATACGCCGCATTTTATACACGCTTCCTGATCTATGAGATGAACTTCTTTCGCTTTCCCGGAAATACAATGTACGGGGCAATTTCTCGCGCATCTAGTACAACCGTTACACTTATCCGGAACTATTTCATATTTCAGTAACGCCTTACAAACTCTTGATCGGCATTTTTTATCTTTTATATGCTCGTCGTATTCGTTTCTAAAATACCTTAAAGTTGATAATACTGGATTTGGCGAAGTTTGTCCCAAACCGCATAAAGACGCTTTCTTAATCGTAGCGCAAAGTTGTTCTATTTGCGGTATGATCTCTTCCGTCGCTTGCCCGTTGGTAACTTTCTCAAGTAGTTCGTGCAATCTTTTATTTCCGACTCTGCAAGGGGTGCATTTACCGCAACTCTCGTCGATGGTAAATTCAAGAAAGAATTTTGCAAAGTTTACCATACAGTCGTCTTCGTCCATAACGATCATTCCGCCAGATCCCATCATCGAACCGATCGCTATCAAGTTATCGTAATCAATTGGAGTATCGATATTCTCTTTTGTTATACAACCTCCCGAAGGTCCTCCGGTTTGAACTGATTTAAACTCTTTCCCGTCTCTGATGCCTCCGCCTATATTATCGATAACGTTTCTCAAAGTCATGCCCATAGGAATTTCAATCAACCCTACTTTATTTATCTTTCCAGCAAGCGCAAAAACTTTGGTTCCGGGAGATTTCTGAGTACCGATACTTCTAAACCAGTCTTTTCCGTTCAAAATAATCGGGCAGATATTGGCAAAAGTTTCGACGTTATTTACTATCGTAGGTTTAC
This sequence comes from Spirochaetota bacterium, assembly GCA_017998755.1. GTDB lineage: Bacteria > Spirochaetota > GWE2-31-10 > GWE2-31-10 > MWDO01 > MWDO01. The sequence goes on from JAGOCL010000091.1 coordinate 1,440, forward strand.
CCCAAAGCCCTTTTTGCGCGGGATAAGGCGGCTTAACAACCGGCTCCCCTCTTTTACCTTCTATAGACGCTATCAAAGCGGTTTCTTCCCCGCAGACAAACGCTCCGGCTCCGTATTTAAGTTCGATATCGAAAGAAAATCCCGATCCAAGAATATCTTTTCCTAAAAAGCCATAATCTTTAGAAACTTCTATCGCTTTTTTAATCCTTTCGATAGCCAACGGGTATTCCGCTCTAATATATATGATACCTTTGCTCGCGCCGACGCTGTATCCGGCGATGGTCATAGCTTCCAAAATACTGTGAGTGTCCCCCTCGAGTACGGCTCTATCCATAAAAGCTCCCGGGTCCCCTTCGTCGGCGTTGCATATAATAAATTTTTCATCGCTGACTTCTACAGCCGCCGCTTTCCATTTCACTCCGGTCGGGAATCCTCCGCCGCCCCGCCCTCTTAATCCCGATTCGGTAATAATATTTATAACGTCTATCGGTTTTTTATCAAAAAGACAAGTTACCAAAGCTTCGTATCCTCTGGCGTTTATATAATCCTCAATGTTTTCCGGATTAATTCGTCCGCAATTTCTTAGCGCAATTCTAATCTGTTTTACCATTTTCTCCCCCTGTTGTTACTCAAAATTTCTGGGAATCACATATTGACTCTCGAAAGATTTATTCAAAATATGCATATCTATAACGTCTAGCGCATTTTCCGATTTCATATTTCCAAGAATTACCGATCCGCCGTCCGGATAAACTATCTCAATAGTCGGTTCCGCATAGCAATATCCAACGCACCCTACTCTAACGATTTTAGCGTTTTTAATATTCCTCTCGACAAGTCCCTTCTCAAGGGCCTCTTCGATTTTTTTTGCTCCCGCCGCTATTCCGCACGTTCCAAAACCTATTAACAATTTAATACTCTTATCTTGAGCGCGCTTTTTACCGGCTTCTTCTTTGAGTTTAAAATAGTCGTCTTTATTTTTTAGTTTCATTTGTTATCCTCCATAGAGTTTGCCAATTTGATACAGTCGGCCATAATGTCCCCGACCATTTTTGGATTGACGTTGCCGTAGACTCTGTCTCCAACCATTACTACCGGAGCTAAACCGCAAGCTCCGACGCATCTCAAAATATCCAAAGAGTACTTCCCGTCGGGAGTAATATCTCCGGATTTAATATTAAGAAAATTCTCAAACTCCTGTAAAACTTTTTCCGCTCCGCGAACAAAACAAGCGGTCCCCATACAAATACTAATGTTTACCTTCCCTTTCGGTAGCGTCGTAAAATAATTATAAAAACTTATAACCCCAGACACTTCCGAATGGCAAACGCCTAACTTCTCGGCGACAAATCGCTGAACCTCTTCCGGCAAATAACCGAAAAGACTCTGCGCTTTATGCAAAACTTGAATGAGATACCCCTTTTTTCTAGGGTCTTTTGAATTAATATCCAAACTTCCGATAAAACTGCTTAGTTTATGATATAGTTCTTCGGGAAGTATTTTCTTATATTCAGTTGCTTCGCTCAATTTATTTCCTCCGTATATAAATGTGAAAAAATTAATAATACCATTATAATAATTTTAGAAATAAATTCAACCTTAATTTTAATATTTCTGAAATACTAAATTAATTTAATTATTTATCTTAAGAAACGACCGGAAATACTTATTTACAAAAATTTAAAATAATTATATAATAGCTTTTTCGCGTTAGAATTCTAAATAAAAGTATGTTAGTTCGGAATATTTTATGAAAAATGTTATTATTTCAATATATTATGCGTTTTTAACGATTTTTATATTATCGTCAAACGAATATCTTTACCAAAAAGTCGATTTCGTTTACGATGGAGAGATAAAAAGTCAAATTACCGCTAAAGCAAGCTCTTTGCCCGACAAATGGTATGATAAGGTCGTATTCTACGAGCTTTTTGTAAGAGAATTTCTCGATACCGACGGAGACGGAGCCGGCGATTTTAACGGAGTAATAAAGAAACTGGATTATCTGAAAGAACTCGGTATCGGAGCTATATGGTTAATGCCCGTAACAGAGAGCGACGATAACGATCATTGTTATTCCGTAATAGATTATTTTAACGTCGAAACCGACTATGGAACAATGAGCGATTTTGATAACTTGATATCGGAAGCTCATAAACGCGGTATCGCAATAATAATGGATCTTGTTATAAACCACTGCTCTTCGAATCATCCTTTTTTTGCATCCGCCAATGAAAGCGTTGAAAGCCGATACAGAGATTGGTTTATCTGGAGCGAAAAACGTTACGAATGGTATTCATTCGAAGATCCGCTGGTTTTCCCGAAAAAATATTACAATTGGGACGAAATAAACGACAATTCTTTCAACTGGCATAGAGGAAAGAACGGCGATTATTATTTTGGACTGTTTTACTCGGGAATGCCCGATTTTAATTACAGAAACGAAGAGGTCTATCAATATTTTAAGGACGTTATAACGTTCTGGCTAAATAAGGGGGTAGACGGATTTAGAATAGACGCGGCGAGGCATATTGTCGAAAACGGTAAAAATAAATTGTCCGATCAGCCGGAAACTTACGATGTTTTTAAGGGATTCAGAAAAGTTCTGGATAAATTTGACAATCGTTATATCATTGGGGAAGCGGATAATATTCAATATCTGGGAGACGGAGAAGACTGTCTGAAGTCGATTTTTTACTTTGATTTTGCTCTGAAAACTTCGTCTGCTATATATAACGAAGATACGACCGAATTGATCGAAACTATCAGGAAACTCCAAATCCGCCCCGAAGGCTCGATTATTTCAAACGTCCTATCGTGCCACGATTCTTATCTGGGAGCCCGACCGGCGACCCGCTTGAAAACGATTGAAAACTCAAAAGTCGCCGCCAGCGTACTTCTTCTACTACCGGACTCTCCTTACATATATTACGGAGACGAAATAGGGATGAAAAATAGCGGAAGATACGACGGCGATTGGGCGCTAAGATCTCCGATGCAATGGGACGGCTCGAAAAACGCGGGATTCACGAGCGCAAAAAAGCCCTACGGTAGAAAAGTTAACCGCGGATATAAAAGAATTAATGTTGAAAAATCGATTAAAAACGACGATTCTATATATAATCATTATAAAAACGTTATTTCTGTTAGAAATTCGCATTCTTCGCTTCAAAAAGGCAAAATTGAGTTTCTGGAATTTGATAAAAGAGTATTATCTTTCGTCAGATTCAACGACGAAGAAAGAATTTACGTTCATATAAATTTGAGCGCAAAAGATATAAAACTTGATTTTCCGAGCGCGGATAAACAAATATTATTTGGCGCTAAAGATTTTTACGAGCAAAACGAGAAAATAGTAATAAAGGGAAAGAAAACATTAATTTTCAAAAAACTATATGAATAATAATTATGCCGAAAGAAAAATAAAATTATCGCAGAAAATAATTTCATCCGTCGTTTTTTTTATTTTTATTTTTGTTTTCGCTTACAAAATATTTAAAACTTACTCTTCTGTTTATATACCGCTTATTATTATTTTAGCGGGCGCGCTTATTTACGTCGTAATCTGGTCTGATAAACTTACTCCGTACAAATTCCTACTTCCATCGATTATTATACTAACAATTCTTTCCGGTTTCCCGATAATTTACACTGCGTTTATCTCTTTTACCAATCTTCGCGACGGAAATATTTTGATTAAAGATTCCGCGAAAAAATCGTTATTAAACTCTAAATGGTTTATATTGCCTGAAAAAAAAAACTCTTTATGCAGAATATTTTGTAAATAAAGATATTATAGATACATATCTTGAAGAATCAGATATTAAACTAAGCGCATTTGACGAGAAAATGGATAAACTCATCGAAAACGGCGTCTCCGAGAAAGTTGAGGAAAAACTTTGGAACGATAGGGACAATCTGGATTTTGATATAATAAAAAAACATCTTGGAAAACTAAAAAAAGACGCTTTTGTAATCGTATTATATTCCGAGAAAGATTTTACAGAAAACGAGATTGAAGAAAAGGATATTGATACGTATATTTATATCGGAAATGAATCGTCGGAAATGAATTTGGATAAAATTGATATCGGGGCGATCGGAAAATATACGGAAAACAGATATATGATAGGTAAGAAAATATTTTTACGGGAAAACGTCGATACAATTGATAATTTGGACGTACAACTTTTTGATACGTTTTATAAAACTTTATCGGGAAATACAGATCGGGTCGTTCGGAATAATCAGACTCTGAATATCGGAACCGACAGATACCATCTGGAGACTTCAAACGAATTTTTATGTAAAATCCCATGGTATATAATAAACGATTCGGGCGATTCGCCGCTTTTAAGATTATCCGTCGATAACGACGGCGGGTATAAATACGATACAAAAATTTTTAACGACGACAATAGAGGCAACTTTTGTACGACTATCGACGGCAATAAAGTAAAATATTGGAAAGAATACCGCGTTAAATTACAGGAATACAAGTATGGTATTTTGGGATTTTTGAGAAACCGTGGATTTGAAAATTTCCTTAACGTACGCCTGAGAGAGTTAAATTTTAACGACGCTATCAGAAACGCTCTACCGGAGGAAGTTTTATCGCTTTTTTATGGAAAACAATATAAATCAATAAATAAAAAAGATTTGTATAGAATAAAAAAGGCGTTAACCAAGGCAAACGATCAGGTCAAAAAGTTTAACAAACTAATCAGACAAATGAAATTCAAAGAGAGATACGAGGCGGAATATGGGGAAAATGTCATAATAATCCCCAATATTCCGGAATTTAAGCTTATTTTATACGAAAAAACAAACGTATTAGAAAAAGATTATATTTCTCCGGGATATACCGTAAATATCGGATTTAGAAATTTCAAATCTTTATTTGTAATCCCTAAATTTTCCAATAATTTCATAAGAATATTAAGATGGACGTTTATTTTTGCTTTTTTATCCGCGCTAGCTTCTTTTTTGATAGGATTTTTTCTCTCAATAATTTTAAATACAACAGGATTTAAAGGTAAAAATATTTATAGAACTATTTTTATTCTGCCTTACGCCATACCAAGTTCTATTTCAATGATGGTTTGGGCGGCAATGCTGAATCAGGACTTCGGGATGATCAATAGATTCCTTAATTTGAATATTCCATGGTTATACGATCCAATTTTAACAAAAATAACGGTTATTTTGGTAAACGTTTGGCTTTCGTTTCCTTTTTTTATGGTCGTATGCTCCGGCGCTTTGCAATCGGTCGACCGGGAACTCTACGATATAGCGTCGGTCGACGGCGCGAACAGATTTCAAAAAATATTTTATATTACTCTACCTTTGATACTAATAACGATAGGACCGTTTCTGGTCGGTTACGTCGGGTTATCGTTCAATAATTTCACAATAATATATCTCTTGACATACCAGGGAAGCGATATTTTTGTTTCTTGGATATACAATCTTGCGTTCAGAGGTAAGGAATACGGATTTGCCGGAGCCGTAGCTCTGTTATCTTTTATAATTATAGGACCGCTTATGTTGGCGCAGTTAAAACTTAGCGGATTCTTTAAAGATAAAAGGTTGAACTAATCATCTGAAATAATGCGTCGAGTCGAGGATAAACATGAAATTTAACAAAATAAAAGCGTTTAAAGAATTGATATTTCATATCATACTGATTGCATTCTCATTTATAGTTTTAATTCCCGTAATTTACGTCTTAACTTCGGGATTCAGAACAAATCAGGTAATGTACGGAAGCGTAATAGATTATAATTCGTGGATCGATACAAGAATAGCCGACTCTAAGGAAAGTAAGATTTCAAAAAAGAATTTATATAATAAAATCATCGTAGTTCTATCCGATATTTCTTCTGAAGATCAAAAATATCCGGCAATCGACGTAAAAGCTCTGGAAAAAAATATTCCATTTTATAAAATTATAAAAAGATTTATTAATTTAAACGGAAATGAAAAATATTTCGAAGAATTTCTTGTCGCTTACGAAGAATGGTTGAAAGATAAAAGCGCGACATATGTACAAAAAGTTAATTCTGAACTTTTTTCTCCGGATAACGCCAATTTCAATTATAAATATCAAGTCAGGGTTTCTACCGATAATTATAAAGCGTTTTTCTCAGGTAAAGTTTCCGACGTCGAAGGGGTAAATTATCCTATATTTAAGTGGTTTTTGAATTCGATGTTTATATCCGGTATGGTAACTATTATTCAACTTTTTGTTATCGCTATGGCCGCTTACTCTCTAAGCAGATTCAGGTTTTTTGGAAAAAAATTTACATTTTTGTATATTTTGGTCTTACAGATTTTTCCAAGCTCAATGACTATGATAGCGCTATACATTTTATTGCAATATATTGGAGGGATATTCCCATTGTTCGGGCTTGATAGCAAACTAGGACTTATACTGGTATATCTAGGAATCGGCGTACCGTTAAATATCTGGCTTGCCAGAGGATATTTTGACTCTCTTCCGACCTCTATAGAAGAAGCGGCGATTATCGACGGAGCCACCCATTTTCAGACTTTTACTCGTATTATTATACCTTTATCAATGCCAATCGTTGTCGTAATTGCGATTCTTTCATTTATCGCTACATATAATGAGTTTATGATCGCGCTTGCCATTCTATCTAAAATTGATAACTTTACCCTTCCGATCGGGCTTAGTTTTTTCGTCGCGTACAATGAATCGATGTTCGGCATATTCAGCGCCGCGTCTTTCATCGGAACCGCTACAATTGTAATCGTCTGGCTGGCTCTGCAGAAAAATATTATATCGGGATTAACGACCGGCGCGGTGAAGATGTAGCGCGTTTGAAGAATTAACAGACGCATATGTGTCGACAACATGCGACAATTGTCGTATAAAAATTATAAGTCGAGCGAAATTATTTCAAATCGCGGATTCTTACTTCGATCTCTTTATTATCTTTAAAATATTCTTTAATTTGACTAACGTCCGAGTCGCCGAAATGGTAAGGATATACAATCTTTGGTTTCATTTTATTTATTGCGTCTATCGCCTGTTCGACGGTCATTGTGTAGGGTTGGTTGACCGCTAGAAACGCTATATCGAGCCCCGTTAATTTATCCATCTCCTCCATATTTTCGCAAT
>JAGOCL010000092.1 GCA_017998755.1 Spirochaetota bacterium
AACATAAATATAATCCTTTTCAGCATTAAGTTTAATAATCGGACTCATATATTTTATATTTAAATACTCTTGCTTCAATAAATTTTTTATTATTCTTTGTCTATTATCCATTGTTCTTTATCCTCTATTAAGAATACTGACTGCAACTTTTTTTATAGTTTCCATCTCTTCGCTTTTACTTTCAGCTATAAGAATTGTTAGCGCCGCTAATCCTTCATTACTTAATTTTGACTTACCTTGACTGTTATATAAAAGGTTGTTTTTATTTAAAAAATGTAGAAAAATAGAAGCGCCTATTCGTTTATTACCGTCTATAAAAGAATGATTTTTCACAATTAAATACAATAACATTGCCGCTTTTTCCTCGATTGATGGGTATAATTCTTGACCGGATATGCTTTGGTAAATCTGATTAATTGAACTATTAAAACTTTCGTCTTTCAATTTACCGAATAAATCTGATTTGAATTGTTTTTTCATAAAATCAATAATTTCATAACATTCTTCAACAGTAATCCGGACTGCCGTTTTTTCTGTTTTCCCTTTTTCATCAAGATTTTCATTATCATAATCATCAAGAACTGTGAGTCCGTCTGAAAAATCCGTTAATAAAGAAACCAGATTTTTTGCCTGATCAAGAGTATCTACCTGATTTGACAAACTACGCTCAACTATTTTTAAACTGTTTTTTAATAATTCAATTTCTTCTGTCTTTTCCTTTAATCTTTTCTCATTTAAAGTATACCCTTTAACTAAATGGTCTTTTAAAATCCGATTTGCCCAAATTCTAAATTGAGTCCCTTTTTTTGAGTTTACTCTATAACCAACGGATAAAATCACATCGAGATTAAAAAATGAAACCGGTTTATCTGATTTTGCAATGCGCATTTTTTGCACATTGCTTTTTTCATCAAGTTCTTCACTCTCAAAAATATTTCTTATATGTCTTCCGATTACCGTTCTATCCCTTTCAAATAATAACGATAATTCTTTTTCTGTAATCCAGATAGTTTCATCTTTTAAAGTTACTTGAATATCTATATTCCCTTCAAGTTTATTATAAATAACTATTTCTCCTGTATCTCCTTTCACATCAGCCCTCTTATCTTTTCCAGTATTGTTTCGCTTTCTTTATCGAGTCTTTTCATTTCATCTAATATCTCTATCGGATTTCTCAAAACTTTTTCATCTTTCTTATTGGGATTTTTAACCGAAAGGTCTGCCGTTTCAGGATCAACATCTGATATATCAATGCTCCACGAGTTATCAGAGTCGGCTTTTGTTTTCTGTAATTCTACAAACTCTGCAAGATCGTTTTCATTCAGGGGATTGGTTTTACCGAGATTTCGGTCAAGATTAAGCTGATAATACCAGATTTTTCTTGTCGCCTCCCCTTTATCAAAGAATAATACGACAGTTTTTACTCCCGCTCCCTGAAATGTACCTCCCGGCATATCAAGAACAGTATGAAGATTACAGTTTTCAAGTAGAGTTTTTCTTAATGATATAGAAGCATTATCTGTATTCGAAAGAAATGTATTTTTTATTACAATTCCAGCCCTTCCGCCTGCCTTTAATATTTTAATAAAATGCTGTAAAAATAAAAATGCCGTTTCTCCGGTTTTTATCGGAAAATTCTGTTGAACCTCCGCTCTCTCTTTACCTCCGAATGGCGGATTGGCAAGAATAACGTCAACTCTATCTTTTTCCTGGATATCCATTATGTTTTCAGATAGGGTATTTGTATGAAGAATATTCGGAGCTTCTATCCCGTGAAGAATCATATTCATTGTTCCAATTATATAAGCAAGCGATTTTTTCTCTTTTCCGAAAAATGTATTTTTTTGTAAAGTCTGCATATTATCGGTAGAAAGAGATTTTAATCCATTTTCATCGGGATTTCGTAAATGTTCGTATGCCTCGCATAAAAACCCAGCCGAGCCGACGGCGCCGTCGTATATTTTTTCTCCGATTTTAGGATTAACAACTTTTACAATGGTTTTTATCAACGGTCTTGGGGTATAATACTCTCCTCCGTTTCTTCCTGCATTACCCATATTTTTGATTTTATCTTCATAGAGATGGCTCATTTCATGCTTTTCGGATTTTGATTGAAATCGTAGTTCATCGACAAGATTTAAAACTTCCCGCAAATTGTATCCGCTCTGTATTTTGTTTTTTAATTCATTGAATATCTCGCCGATTTTATACTCTATTGTATCCGGACTATCTGCCTCTGTTTTAAACTTTTTCAGATAGGGAATCAATTTATGATCAACAAACTCTTTAAGATCATCGCCTGTCAGCGCTTTATGATGGTCAAGTTTGCCATCTTTTTTAGGAGACGCCCAGATATCCCATTTATATTCATCATTTATAATCGGAGAATATTTTTTCCCAGCAAGCTCTGAAGCCATAGATTTGTTTTTTTCGTAATCATCAAGATATTTCAGGAATAATATCCATGACGTCTGCTCCACATAATCAAGCTCGCTTGAGCAACCTGCATCTTTGTGAAGAATATCGTCAATATTTTTAAAAGTCTGTTCAAACATTATATTTAACCTTTTATTCTTTTAATACAGTTATAACATATTTTATAAAATCATCAACACACATATTCGATTCTTTATAAATCATTTGTATTTTGTTATCAATCTCCCCTCTCACGCCGCCATCCTCTCTACCCTCTTTTTTTGAGCGATAAACTCGTCAAAAGAAATCAAATTAACACATTTATTTCGAATATAATATATTTTCTTTGTAAGGATTAGATTATTATATATTATCTCGTTATTCTCGATATTTTTATAAAATTCCGACTGCATTGTCTTTTTAATCTCCTCGTCTAATATTTTATTTTCTTCGACGGAAAGATTGTTTAAATACAAATCACACTCTTTTTCGACATATTTGTCGTATTCGCGTTTTAAAGTCTCTGTTTCTTCGTTATATTTGACGTTTATCGCCTTATTGTAATCGTTTTCTTTCTCTTTTGATTTTTTATACTCATAATTACGATAATCGTCGTCTATCCAGTTTTGGATTATCGAAGTATAGAGATACCTCCCCTTTCCTTTTACTTTTTTGGGATTATGTCCCATGAGATATTCAAACTGATTTAACTTATCCTGTAAATAATTAGGATCGTGTTTAGTAAATATATTATTTATTTGTATTTGAGATATACCGTTTTGTTTTAGTTTATTAATAATTCCTAAATTAGCAGAAGAAGTGTCGTAGTTAATAATATCTTCTTGTTTTTTAGTTACATCATTGTTTAACTTTTTCTTTTCTTCTTCTTCTTTTTTTATTAATATTTCTTTTGTGTCTGCAAATTTTGCGGTATTAGGCGGGTTTAATACCGCAAAATTTGAGGTATTAGCAGTATTTATACCCTCAATATTTATAGTATTGCCGTCTTTTGGGCTATCTATTACCTCAAATTTTGAGGGTATATTTCCCTCTGTTTTTGTTTCAATTATTGTATTTTTGTTTTTTACTTCATAAGAAATTCTAGTCCCCTTCCCTATTCCGAATTTTTGCGTTTCAATTAAATTTTTTTCAATTAGTTCTTTTATCCCTTTTAATATTGAATTTTCCGACAGGTTTGACATTTTCTGAATTTGACTGTAACTGATAAAATCTTTATCTTTCTGCCAGCCGATAGTTTTTCTAACGACGGTTAAATAAACTTTAAGCGCCGATTCTGATAATTGATATATATATTCGTCTAAGAAAAAATTAGGAACTCTTGTGAAATTAACGACGTTGTCGTCTATAAGTTGTTTTAAACTCTGCATAATCTTGACCCTCCCAGGTTTTACAGTGCTATTTGGACATAATTCTCCAGTAAATGATGAAAATATCTTTTAACAAAAGGATAAATTTCACCAATAAATAAAAATTTTAAAGAAAACAGTTGACAAAAATTTGATTATGCTATATTATTTGGATATAAGTTTTGAATAGTTATTATATTTTATAATAAGCATAATTTGCAAGGGACTTCTTAATGTGCGAGATTAAGAAGTCTTTTTTAATTTATATGCCATTCATTCTACCCTCCCAAGTCGAAATATGATAAAAGAAGTATAGAATTTAATTTAAAATTAATCAATTTTTTTCTGTATTTTTTTTTTATCTTGCAAAAATTCAGGAAATATATTATAACTATATTAATCTATAAACCGAGAATAATAATATGATACAAATTAATGCAAAAGAAGCTTATATGCTTTTGAAAATTGAAGAAAAAACTTTATACAATTGGATTAACGAAGGCAAATTACAAAAATATGAAAGCGATAAGGGATCAATTCTTCTTGATAAAAAAGAAGTTTTACGGCAAAGACCTACTGTAATAACTTTTTTCAATCAAAAAGGGGGAGTTGGAAAAACAAGTTGTTCTATTTTGTTGTCAGATTATTATGACGCAAAGGACTATAAGGTTTTAATTCTTGATTTGGACCAACAAGGGAATTTAAGTAAAACTTTTTTTTCTTATGACGAACTTAAAAACAGTTTGAGTCTTTACGATTACCTTGAAAACAGAACGCCGCTATTAAAAATAATAAAAAAATACAGTGAAAATATAGATATAATACCGGCGTCAATTAAATTAAGTAGAAAAGATAATATTGATACGTCAGTATTAATAGAGTATAAAAATGACTTTGCCTCTGTTTTTAAAAAATATGAACTTGTTATAATTGATTGTCCCCCTGCTTATAACACATTTTCACGACTTGGGCTATTATTATCGAATTATGTTTTTTGTCCGGTTTTACCGGAGCCGTACAGCTATGACGGACTTAGAGACGCAATATACAGCATAAACCAAATGTCGAGAATTAACGAAGATTATATAAGTTACAAAGTTTTTGTTTCGAGTCATAAAGCGACAAGAACGATATTACATGAAAATTTTATAGAAAAATACAAAGACCAGTTAAAAGATAAATTGTTTCATAATTCTGTACCGGAGTTTATAGGTATCGCGGAAAGAGCAAATATTAGCAAAAATATTTTTAAGGTATATAGCGAGCATAAAGCTATTGAAAAAATTAAGCTGATAATGGAAGAGATAGAAAATTATATTTATGATGAGAGAGATGTAAAATAACTATGAATAAAAAAGAGTTACTTGGAAAAAACGATTTGCGTGGAGATATAAATCTACTCGATATGGAAATGGATGACGATACAAGAGAGATAATTAAAAAAGTTGAAGCTGAACCGAAGAAAGAAAATATTGATAAAGCAATTATTCAAATTACTAATGACGATACCCTTAATAACGAAAATAAATATGTTATTTTAGATGAATTAAAAAACAGGTATATCTCTCTGTTTAATTTTAATAACTGCCCTGACGATTATGAAACGCTTAAAGCGGAAGCAAAATTTTTATCAGGCATGACGCAATATTCGTTCTTGTTAATGGCGCAAAGATTATTAAAGATTAAAACTAAACAGTTATATATTAAAGAGGGATATAAAGATTTTAAAAATTTTATTGAAAATGAAATGACTATATCGCGGACAACCGTTTATTGTTATATGGATGTATACTCGTTATTTTTTGACGGTGTTCAGTTGACTGAACACGATACGGATATTGAGTTTTCCAAATTGTTTTCTGTAATTCCATTATTAAAAGCAAATATTGAAGACTCTCAAAAAAAAGAGATACGGGGAAGGTTTTTATCAGAAGTAAAAGACAAGTCAGAAAAAGAAATTAAAGAAGAAACAAAAGAGTTAAAAATAAAATATGGATTGTTTAAACAAAAAACTGATTCGAAAACAAAGCTAGATAAATTGTTTTCAAATGTTTTTAAAAACATCCCTGCTGATTTAGAGGATTCAGACAAACTGAAATTAAGAAGTTATATAGAAAAATTACAGGGGTTATTATAGAGGATATTATTAAACTATGGTAAAAAATCAGAAACTATTAGAGGAGATTAAAAATATATTAACAAATAATCTCTCGCTAAATATTGATAGGGTCATTTTATTCGGATCAAGAATTGATAAGAGTTTTAAATCATATTCAGACTATGATATATTAGTAATTCTAAATCAGAGCTATGACTGGAAAATTGAAGATAATATAATTAATTGTTGTTATGATCTTATGTTGAAATATGATATAATTCTTGATATAAAAGTTATTTCTTCTTCCGAACTTAATACGGTTCGAGGAAAACAGCCTTATATTCAGAGCGCTATTAATTTGGGAATTACCGTATGATAGATGATATAAGAAAAATTATTTCTCATAAAATAGAGAAAGCGTATCAAACTTTGGAAGATTCAAAATTCCTTATTGAAAACAGAAAATATAATATAGCGGTTAACAGAATGTATTATTCTGTATTTTATATTATTTCGGCTCTCGCCTTAAAATATGATTATAACACATCAAAACATGGGCAACTTTTAGGATGGTTTAATAAAAACTTTGTAGCAAAAGAATTGATTGGTAAAGAAATCGGAAGGAATACTCTCAACTTGTTTGAAAAGAGAACTAAAGCTGATTACGATGATTTTATTGTTTTTTCTGACGATCAAGTAAATAAAATGTATGAAGATACTGAAAAGGTTCTAAACGAGATAACAAAATTGATCAATAAAAATTAGATTTTAAAAATCCAAGCATTTAATTACAAATTTACTCCACATTGTTATATTGTGCTGTAAGAAGATTGATACGGATAAATTTCTTTGGGTTCTGATAAAAATTAATCTATCGTCCATATTTATTTTAGAATCTATACAGATATTAATCGCGCTATTAAACATTCTTTTTGCCGGTCCTCGAAAATCTTCATCACATATACAATTGTCGGTCGGCTCTTTCGCATCCTTGCGACCGCCGACACTAGTCCATCCATGGACGTCGAAGTCCCAGCCGCCTGCTATTTGAACCCAATCAAGAAAAGAAAATAAGTTGATATGTTGAATCCTGTTTTTCAATTTATACTCCGGACGAACGGGAGTATTGAGAGTTATAATCTGCTTAACTTTAAATCCAGAACTTATCAGTTTATCTGCAACCAATATCATAATATTCCCGCCGTGGCTATGACCCGATAAAGTAATCGGGATTTGTTCGGGCGCGATATTCTCAGTTTTCGAGATTTCATAAAGATTTCCAAGAATATTTAAAAACAGTTTTTCGGCCGCTTTCTTCCTGCAATTATGATAGTTGTTGCCAAGCCATTTCAGATAAAATCCGTATTTGCAATTTAAGAAGCGCGCTATATCGTTCGCGTAATTATTACCGCAAAATTTGAGCTTATAATCCCAAAAATATTTATCCTTCGGATTTTTATAATCAAAAATTGTTCCATGCGTTGTAAAAAAAGCCGATATCTTCTCTTTATGTTTTATATCTATTTTTTCTGTTTTGTCGGGGATAATACCTTGATAAACCGGTTTAAAGATACGGTTCTTTTTATCCGTTAAAGGATTGATATTCGAAAGATTTTTTAAATGCAAAAGCTCCTTTATTTCGTTATCGTAATGATATTTTATTTTTCCGTTTATACTGTTTAAGATTTTATCCGATATAGTAAAATCGGAATTCGTCAATTCGGTTATTTTAGTTAAAATTTCATCTTGTGAAAACATACTTACTCCCGTTAATAGTCTCCGAAATCTCTCTAATAGCACCCGAATTAATTCGGGGGCTATTAATCTATTTTTTCACCCATTTTTTTTATTGAATGATGATTTTAGACATTCCATTTTTTCATTTAATTCCTGAATCTTTTTATTTTCCTCGATAGTTATTTCTCTGAATCGCTCAAGCAGTTTGTAAAGTTCGTCTTCGCAAAGATCGTCCATCATTTTACCGTTGACTTTAATAAAATAATTGAGCGGAACTAGGCAGATATCGTCGGAATACATTATATTTCTGATATTCAGCGCGTTAGTTAGGAATAATTGAAGTTTGGATTTCTTGTATTTCTTAAAATCAACGTCCGATAATTTATCTATGTTATTCTGTTCGATTGTTTCTTCAAGCAGTTTCTGATTTTCAGTTGAGATCTCGTCAAGAATTTCCCTGAAATAAATTACCGGTTCGGTTCTTTCAAGATTAGGATTGATTGAAATCATCCGTTCCTTGCAATATTGGGTAAGGGTATCGCAAAAGAGGTTTAATATTTTTCTATTGAGCGGTAAGATAATATTTTTAGCGAAGTTTGTCTGTTTTGCTTTTATGTCGATAAAATGTATTTTATCAATTTTTTCTTTGACGTCAAGTATCTCTTTTATAACCGGAGAAAAATCTTTTTGTTTTGAAAACTTAATTATCGAAAATACTACGATTGCGATAATCGATGTTATAGTAATAGAATAGAGAAAAATAGTTAAGCCCTGATTATGATTTTGAATAGAAAGGTTCATTGTTGCAAAAAAGCCCGAAACAAATGCGGTAAGCGCCCCCGCGAATATACCTATCTTATCTTTAATTTCTT
>JAGOCL010000093.1 GCA_017998755.1 Spirochaetota bacterium
AACCAGGACTATGCCTAAGATATTGCTTAACGCGATGTTAGTAAAAGCTCGGCCGTACTCGGTTTGCTTAATAAGTTCGAAAGTTTCCAATCCGAATGAAGAAAACGTCGTAAATCCTCCAAGAAGTCCGACGAAAACAAACAACCTGATATCCGAGTTAAACGTAAATCTCACAAAGATATGGTATAAAAAACCTATTAAGAAACAACCGGATAAATTTACTGCCAGCGTCCCAATCGGAAAAAGTTTTCCCGATAAATTATAAATAAATGAAGATAATAAAAATCTCGTTACGGCGCCGATTCCTCCGCCAAAAAAAATGTATAGATACTTCATGCTTTTAATCCGTTAAAAAAATATCTATATAAAAATATTTCTTCTATAATATTTTATATAGGGCTCCCAAAATTATTCTTTATTTTTTTCTTGCTCAATCAGTTTCTTTTTATTAATATAGTAGTATCCCAATTCGTTTTTTAGTTCTTCGCTGATAAATGTAGATTTTTCAATAAATACAAGTTCGTCGTTTGTTATAGTCCCGTCTAAAAGCTTTTTCCTATATATTCCAATATCTTCCTTATAATTCTCTATTCTATTAGCGTCGCTTTCTCTTTGAAACCGGTCCTCCTGCTCCTGTCTAAACTGATTAATCGCGTCGTATTTTGTAATATTCCCTTTAGGATCCCAAGGAATTCCATTTAGCTCGATAATTTTTTTATTTACCAGATGATATGTGCTAGCCCCGTCTATAGACGAAGCTATCGGAACGGTAAGAGTACATCCAAGCAGAGAGTAGTATATAGGATCGGATATCGTTCTGTCGATAGGGATAATTGGACTCGATCCGCCGCCTTGAGTAGGAGCAAACAAAATAACGCCGACCATTCCCGTTACAAACAAGACCGTGTATAATACCGCTTTTACCGTGTCGCCGTTCCTATAATGCCCTATCAAAGGAACTCCAAAATCGACAAGAGGAGGCGAGTCTTTATTTATTTTCAACGTCAAACAACCGTTTGATACCAGTACTATCATGCAAATATAGACGATTTTTCTGAAATTCTTTTTCATCCGATTTATTCCTTTTTCAATGAAAAATCAAAAACCTTGACTGTATGAGTGAGTTCCCCGAAAGAGATATAATCTACTCCGATTCCTCTTATATCTTTTATTTTTTCAAGCGTCATATTACCAGATATCTCAATCTCCGCTTTTTTATCGATTATTTTTACCGCCTCTTTCATATTATCAATATTCATATTATCAAGCATTATTCTATCGACTTTACAAGAAAGGGCTTCTTTGATCTCGTCGAAATTTCTCGTTTCAACTTCTATTTTAAATCTATTTTTCCAACGACTTCTTACTTTTTCCACAGCTTTTGTAATACCGCCGGCGGCGTCTATATGGTTGTCTTTAATTAATACCATATCAAATAAGCCAATACGATGATTTTCGCCGCCGCCTGTTTTTACGGCGTATTTTTGAAGTTTTCTCAATCCTGGTATAGTTTTTCTTGTATCAAGTATCTTTACCAAACCTCCCGCCTCTTTAGCAAAAAGATTAGTTTTTGACGATATTCCGCTCAAATGAGATATTAAATTTAAAGAAGTACGCTCCCCTTTCAAAATCGTTTTAATATCGCCGATAACCCTCGCTACTATATCCCCTTTCTTTAGCGCGTCTCCGTCCTTAAAATAAAATTTTACGTCGCTTTTTTTATCGAGTATTTTAAAAACTTCCGAAAAAACTTCCGCCCCGCATAAAACTCCGTCGTCTTTAGCCAAGAGTTTGAACGTAACCGATTCTTTATCCGTAAATATCGAATCTGTAGTAATATCGCCTAATTTATCTAAATCTTCTTTTAAAGCCTTTTTTATTAGGGGAATATAGTCTTTTTTTGACAACAGCATCGATTGTTCCTTAAATTGAATTTAAATATTATGTACCACCTTATTTTATCATAAAAATTGTAACTTTTAAATGTAAATATCAAAAATTTATTTGACAGAGACAGATCAAAATGTTAATATGATTTCCAATTTCAAGGAGCGAATATATGAAAAAAATAAATTTAGATCAAGCGCATTTTGAGACCCTTGCGCTGCATTCGGGGCAGGACGTAGATACCGATACTTTATCGAGAGCTCTTCCTATTTACAGGACAAGTTCGTATCTTTTTAAAGACGCCGATCATGCGTCGGATTTATTCGCTCTCAAAGAGCCGGGATATATTTATACCCGACTGGGCAACCCGACTCAAGAAGCTTTGGAAAAAAGAATTAGCGCTTTAGAAGGAGGAGCGGCGGCTCTGGCTCTTTCTTCGGGAACTACCGCGATTTATTATTCGATAATAAACATTTGTTCAAACGGCGACGAGATTGTATCCGCTACAAATTTGTACGGCGGAACTTACACGATGTTTAAAGATATACTTCCTCAATTTGGCATTAATGTTAAGTTTGCTAATATTAGGGATATTAATTCGTTCGAACAAGCCATTAATGATAAAACAAAGGCAATATTTATAGAAACGATCGGTAATCCGCTCTTAGACGTTGCGGATATTGCGGATATTTCAAAGATCGCTAAGAAATTTGAAATACCGCTCATTGTCGATTCGACCTTTACGACGCCTTATCTTCTCAGACCGTTTGAATACGGCGCCGACATTGTCGTTCACTCCCTCACAAAATGGATCGGAGGGCATGGAACCGCGATAGGGGGCGTAGCAGTCGATTCGGGTAAATTCAACTGGAGAAACAAGAAATTTAAACTGTTTAACGAGCCGGATGAAAGTTATCACGGATTGAGATACGCATGGGATCTGGGAGATATGAACAATATCGCTTTTACCGTTAGGATGAGACTTGTCCCTTTAAGAAATCTCGGAGCTTGCATATCGCCTGACAACGCGTGGTTTTTTTTACAGGGGCTTGAAACGCTTTCTCTCAGAATGGAAAGACACTCATACAACGCCGCTAAAGTCGCTCAATTCTTAAAAAATTCCGACAATGTAAAGTGGGTCAGATATCCGGGGTTGGAATGCGATTCTTGCCATAGCGTAGCTAAGAAGTATCTAAAAAACGGATACGGCGGAATGGTAGTATTCGGTATAAAAGGCGGTAAAGAGGCGGGTAAAAAATTTATCGAAAATCTTAATATATTTTCGCATCTTGCAAACGTAGGCGACGCAAAGAGTCTCGCTATACACCCTGCTTCCACCACGCACTCGCAACTTTCCGAAAAAGATATGGCTTCGGGCGGTTTGACGGAAGATCTGATAAGATTATCCATAGGTATAGAAAATATCGACGATATTATTAAAGACCTCGAAAACGCGTTATCAAAGATATAACTAAAATTTTTAAAATACGCCGGATATTTGATGAATAGTTCAGATAAACAAGAAATAAAAGATTCAACTAATAAAATAAAAGCTATCGCGCTTTTTTCCGGCGGACTTGACTCTATATTAGCGATAAAGTTGATAGAAAGTCAGGGAATAAAGTGTATAGCCGTCAACTTTTCTACCCCTTTTTATAAAGTTAAAAATTTAGAAAAAATCAAATCCGAGTATGGCATTGAAGTTCTAGACGTAGACGTAACCAAAGAATTTATCGAGGTACTGCAAAACCCTAAACACGGGTACGGTTCCGCGATAAATCCTTGTATTGACTGTAAGATTTTAATGATGAAAAAAGCAAAAGAGATGATGAAAGAATTCGGAGCCGCTTTTATCGTTACTGGTGAGGTCGAAGGTCAAAGACCGATGTCTCAACAGAAAAGAACTATGAACATAATTGAACGAGAATCGGAAGTTAAAGAGATACTACTTCGCCCTCTTTCGGCGCAAATTTTTCCGGAAACAGAAATAGAAAGAAAAAAAATGATCGACAGATCCCTATTATTAAGTATTTCGGGAAGATCCAGAAAAATTCAAATTGAACTTGCGCGCAAATATAACATAACTGATTACGAACAACCCTCCGGCGGTTGTATTTTAACTGAAAAATCATTTAAAGATAAACTGCTCGACTATTTCAAACATACGGAAAATATCGATCATAACGAACTTAAATTATTAAAATACGGCAGACACTTCAGAATTGGCGAAAACAAATTCATAGTGGGTAGAAATAAGCTCGAAAACGATACGCTTCTTACCTTGAAAAAAGCGTCGGATATCGAATTTAGCGCTAAAGACTTTATGGGACCCGTTACAATATTGCAAGGAATACCGGACGAACAGTCTATAAAAACCGCCGCTTCTTTAACTTTATCATATTCGGACTGTAATATAAAATCTTCGCTTGTAGTTTACGATAAAAACAAAGAAATTTTAACAGATTACGTCGATAAAAACGTTTTTAACGACTATAACATTTCAAAATAAATTTTCACTTTTTTATTACTTATTTGACAATCTGTTTTTTTTTTGATATTTTATATTAGAAGTAGCGTAGTTTTATCTCGCTATCTAAAAATAATTTAAAAGGATGGAAAAAATGGCTATATCTTACAAAAATTTAGGATTAGTTAATACTAAAGAGATGTTTAAAAAAGCTATGGCGGGCAAATACGCTATACCGGCTTTCAACTTTAATAATATGGAGCAAATGCAAGCGATAATAACCGCGTGCGCCGAAACGAAGTCTCCCGTAATATTACAGGTATCAAAAGGCGCTAGAGACTACGCAAACCAAACGCTTCTCCAATATATGGCTCAAGGAGCGGTTCAGATGGCAAAAGAGCTGGGATGGGCAAATCCTCAGATAGTTTTACACCTGGATCACGGCGACACATTTGAATTAGCGCAGTCTTGTATAGAATCGGGTTTTTCTTCAGTTATGATCGACGGATCTCATCACTCTTATGAAAAAAACGTCGAACTTACTAAAAAAGTAGTCGATTTTGCTCATAAATACGACGTAACCGTTGAAGGAGAATTGGGAGTTCTCGCGGGAATAGAAGACGAAGTATCGGCAGAACATCATACATATACGCAACCGGAAGAAGTTGAAGATTTCGTTAAAAAAACCGGCGTTGATTCCTTAGCGATTTCTATCGGAACTTCTCATGGCGCTTATAAATTCAAACCGGGAACTAATCCCCAAATCAGATTAGATATTCTTGCTGAAATTGAGAAAATGATACCGGGCTTCCCGATTGTTCTGCACGGAGCTTCGTCCGTTCCGCAAGATCTCGTAGCGCTGGTAAACAAATACGGCGGAAAAATGGACGACGCTATAGGTATTCCGGAAGATCAATTAAGAAAAGCCGCGGCTTCGGCTGTGTGCAAAATTAATATCGATTCGGACGGTAGAATCGCAATGACCGCCGCTATTAGAAAGGTTTTTGTCGAAAAACCAAATGAATTTGATCCCAGAAAATATTTAGGACCGGCTCGAGATTCTTTAAAACAACTTTATATCCATAAGATAAAAAATGTCTTAGGAAGCGATAATAAAGCATAAATAAAAAAACCGGCAAATTGCCGGTTTTTTTATTTTAAGTTAAGCCCTTAAATTCTTTATCCCAGGCTTTAACCGCCTTCTTTACGAATCTCTTCTTTAGTTTATCGGGAGCAAAGCTGGCGTTAAAACCATTTATTAATACTTTCAAAATATCGTCTAAACTGAAGCCTAATTTACTATATAAATTCCAATATTCGTCTAAAATATTAATATTGAAAAAGGCCGGATCGTCGGTATTCAAAGTAACCATTATACCGCTATCATAAAAATATTTTATCGGATGATCTTCAATTTTTTTCACAAACCTCTTAGTAAAAACGTTGCTTGTAGGGCACACCTCCAACGGAATCTTATTATCCGCCAAATATTTTACCAACTCTTTATCCTCAACGGCGGCAATACCATGCCCGATTCTTTCCGCATCAAGTAACTTCAAAGCGTCCCAAATAGAATTTGGTCCGTCGTCTTCTCCGGCGTGAGCAACCCTATGAAAACCGTACAATTTCGCTTTTTGAAATACTTCTCGAAATTCCTTTGCCGGTCCGTTTAGTTCGCTTCCTCCAAGTCCTATACCTATGATATTCTTTCTGTCGTTATATTCGATAACTTTATCAAGATTTTTCATCGCATTTTCTTTACCAAAAGTTCTAGATACGTCTACTATGATCTTTGCCGTTAATTTGTATTTCTTTTTTAGTTTTTTGATTTTCTTTACAAATTTGTTAATAATGTCTTCAAATTGCCAACCGTTATTTAAAAACATAGAAGGGGAAAAATAGAGTTCCGTATATACTATACCGTTTGACAACATATAATCTTTTATACAATTAAACAACTCGCTAAAATCGCTTATCTCCTCGTAAGAATTCTGAACCTTTAAAAATGCTTCGATAAATTCATTCAGACTATTATAACTAAAAAATTTATCGACATTCTTCATATCTTTAAATTCGGGTTCTTTCCTCGATAAAATTCTAGATACGGTTTTTCTATCTACTACGGCTTCTGAATGAAGATGTATCTCGGATTTTGGTATTTTTTTTAGTTTTTTATAAAAAAGCTCTTTTTCCATTTATTAATTCCTGATATACTTTCTTATCGGTCGCGCAAATTATAAGATTTAATTAAGTAAGAATATTTTTAAGAAATATTTATTTTTGTAATAAAAAAAGCGTCATTTTATTGACGCTTTTTAGTTTATCTTGCATACTCCACATATCTGGATTCCCTTACTACGGTAACTTTAATTTTACCCGGGTATCTCAGTTCCGATTCTATTCTTTTTGCGACGTCCTTTGCAAGACTCTCAGCCCCGACGTCGCTTGTCGAAGCGCTATTAAGAACTACTCTAAGCTCTCTACCCGCTTGTATAGCGTAAGCTTTCTCAACGCCTTCGTAGCTCTCGGCTATCTGTTCAAGATTTTCCAATCTCTTAATGTAGCTGTCTATACTCTCTCTTCTCGCTCCCGGCCTGCTGGCGCTGATAGCGTCCGCCGCTTGAACAATCATAGATTCTAAACAACTCGGTTCCACATCGCCATGGTGACTGACTATAGCGTTTAATATCTTGTCAGACTCTCCCATTTTCTTTGCCATCTCGTATCCGGCTTCTGTGTGACTTCCATCTCCATCTGAAGCGGCGCCTTTTCCTATATCGTGTAATAATCCGCCTCTTTTTGCAATGTTTACATCGCAACCCAATTCTGCCGCTAGAGCTCCAGCTATTTTTGCAACTTCAACCGAATGTTGTAAAACGTTTTGACCATAGCTGGTTCTAAAATGTAATCTACCCAAGTTAATAATCCCCTCGGTAGATATACCCGGAATACCAATACTTAAAACTGCTTTTTCTCCCTCTTCGTAAATCATTTCGTTGACTTCGTTGATAACTTTGTTTATAACCTCTTCGATTCGAGCCGGATGTATTCTACCATCGGCAATCAATCTGGTCAAAGCTATCTTCGCAATCTCTCTTCTTACGGGATCAAAGCTGGAAATAACAACCGCTTCAGGCGTATCGTCGATAATAATATCTACTCCGATCAATGTCTCAAGCGTTCGTATGTTCCTACCTTCTCTTCCAATAATTCTCCCTTTCATTTCGTCGTTTGGTAAAGAAACGCTGGTTGTCGTTACGTCGGAAGTTACCTCCGACGCTATTCTTTGAATTGTCGTTACTAGGATCTCTCGAGCTTTTTTGTTGGCGGTAATATTTGCTTCGTCTTCAATCTTGTTGATTAAAATTTGAGCTTCTTGTTTTGCTTTTTCTTCAAGCTCTTTAATCAATAAATTTCTTGCTTGTTCCGAAGTCATCCCGGATATTCTCTCTAAGTCTTTTAACCACCTGTTTTGGAGTTTAACAACTTCGTCTAGTTTATCCGTCAAATCTTTGTCTTTGTCGCCTACGCTTCGCTCTCTTTTCTCTAAATCTCCTACCTTCTTGTCTAATTGCTCCTCTTTTTGTATAATACGCTTTTCTTGTCTTTGTAACTCAACTCTTCTCTCTTTCGTTTCTTTTTCAAAATTATTACGCTCTTGAATCAAAAAAGTTTTTGCTTCTAACAGCAACTCTTTTTTCTGAGAATCAGCTTCAAGTTTTGCTTCCCTTAATATAATATCAGCTCTATTTTCGGCAGAATTTAGTTTGTTTTTTGCAATCAACATCCTAACAAAAAAACCAACTGCGCCGCCTGAGAGGAGGGATATAGCCCCAACAATAAAATACCACATCCTATCCTCCAGAAATATATTAATATTTTTATATTAATTCAATTCTAAATTATTGTCAAGTAAATTTGTAAATATTTAACGTCGATTTTTTTCAGAAATTTTGCGATAATAACATATTTAACTACTCTTTAAACAAAGCCCATAATCTAATATACTTATTTTACATTAATTTTCTTGTTTTTTTTAAAACAAAAACGTATAATATTGAATATTTGTAAATATATTTTTCCCAAACGATAAGGTAAAATAAA
>JAGOCL010000094.1 GCA_017998755.1 Spirochaetota bacterium
GCGTATTGTTCGTAAACGAAATCTATATTGCTCGCGACCTGATTAATAAGCGTCGAATAATATTTTCTATTATTGTCTGTCAGTTTAGAAGTCAGATAAGTCGAGCCGAATATAACAACGATTAGTAGCGGAACAATAGCGATAGCAAGCATTATAGCGAGAAGACGCCATTTGATTTTATAAAACCGCTCTTTTTTACCCGTCATTCTCTATCTTTCTCCTTATTAGGAATTGTAAGTTTGAACTCAGAGCCTTCTTTGTAAACGGAACTGAATGTTATATCTCCGTTTAAGAGTTCGGCTATCTTTTTTGATAACGCGAGTCCTAGACCTGTTCCTTCGATATTTGCGGCCTCGCCGGTTCTGCCGAATTCGGTAAATATTATACCGAAATCTTCTTCTTTGATACCTATACCCTGATCAGAAACGTTAAAAATATATTTTCCGTTTATTTTATCGAATCTTATAATTATTTTGCCTTTTTCGGAAAATTTTATCGAATTTGATATAAGATTTAACAATATTGTTTTAACTTTAAACGTATCGATAAATATACTGCCTGCGTAGTTAATCTCTTTTGTTATAGTTAAAATATCTTCTTTCTTGTAATCTTTTAATATCAGTAGAGACTCGTCTATTACGACGTTTAGAAAATCGTCTATAGAAATTTCGTCTTTTTTAACTTGAGAGATCATCGCTTCCATTTTTGATAATTCCGAGAAATTGTCAATTATATCGAGAAGATTTTTTCCCGAATTGTTTATACTTTTATAGCAGGACTTGACTTTTACCGGATAATTTTCGATTTGAGCGTCCATATCGGCAATTAATTCGGATATTTTGTCTTTATCGTCGCCGTCTATAATTTGAATTTTCTCTTTAAGCCCGTCAGAAAAATACTTATAAATAGAAACGTTTTTCGTAAAAACTTTATCGTTGAAGTTATTAATATATTCTACAATATTACCGGTTTTTTCATTGTTGGAAGATTCTAAGATATCGATAATCTCGTCGCTTATATCCTGAACGTCGAATAGAGGATCGTATGTATTTTTTAATAAAAGTTCGTTATATCCCAGTATATGATTTAAAGGAGTTCTCAACTGATGACTAAGACTATTGAAAAACAAATTCTTGATTTTATCGAGGTTTTGCAACCTAAGATTTGCCTCCTTCAATTCCTCCGTCTGAGATTTTATTTCAGACGCCATTTTTTTGAAACTGTTTGAAAGATTGCCGATCTCGTTTGAGGCGGTTATATCAAAATTAACGTCGTAGTTTCCCTTAGATATTTCGCTCGAAGCCAAATCAAGCGTTTTGATCGGTTTAGTAAGATTTCTACTGAAAATAAAACTTAAAATAGCGACTAATATGACGGTAAAGCCTGCGATGATTACTATCAAACCGATTATGCCGTATATCGGTTTTTGTATCTGATACGCGGGTAAGAAATAGATAAATTTACATTGAGAAAACTTTGATTTCTCGGTAATAGTTAAGTACGAAACGCCTTTGTAGTTAGTATAAATCGGTTCTCCTTCAATATCGTAATTATCGTCGGAAAGATCTTTCAAAATGTTCAGAACGCCGCTATTTTTTAATATCGAATCGTCTGTATTTAACAATTGATACTCTTTGAATCCCATTTTTTCGTATGAATCGTATCGTTTATCGGCGCCTAAAATATATTTACCGCTCTCCTCGTTATATTCGTAATAATCATTACCGGAATTTGGATGGTTGAACGATAGAATTTGGTCGTTTTGATCAAGTATATACAAAGTTCCGTATTTTAGATCTTCTATATCATGATAAAATTTAGGTATAAAATCCGAATTCAACAAAACAAGAACGAATTTTGAGAAAGTATCCTCTTTTTTTTCGGGGGGCTTTGGGTAGTATGGAAATATTATAATCGGGCGTTTTTCAATATCGTAACCGGAAAAAGCGATATTTATAGTTTTCCCAAAAATCAATTTTATATTATTGTTATCTCTTAACTTTAAAAACATAGGATCCGTTAGTAAATTTTCTAAATTTTCGGAAAGGTTTAAATATGAATTGTCGGAAGCGAAATGAATTTTATAGTCGGTTCTGCTCAATAAAGATTTTTTGTCTAGTTCGATAACCATAACGCTCCCGTCAATTTTTTCCTCTACCATCTCTCTGAGTCGCCCTCTTATTCTGTCCATTCCGACTATATTGTAAGATGTATCTATTTCTTCTTGTTGATCTTTATAAGGAGGAGCGTTCAAGCCTTTTACAATCTCTGCGTTATTGAAGATATTATTGAGGACTCTACCGTATTGCTCGTAAACAAAATCAATATTATTGGCGACCTGTTTTAGGAGCGCTCCGTAATAATTCGCGCTTCTAAATTCAAGGTGGCTAAAAATCTGCGCCGACGCAATCATTACCAGCGCGACGAGAGGGATAATAGTAAGGGGTAATATAAGCGTTAAAAGTTGCCATTGTATCTTAAACGATCTTTTTTTCTTCATCAGAGACCCCTCGATTCAATATTTTTTCCTTCTACAAAATACATTAGTATCATGCCTTTATTTTTTGTATTTATTAATCCTCTTTCTATGCAATTAAATTCATTCTTGATAGTTTTATATAAATCTTCGGATATATTTATCTTGTTTGGTTCTCCCTGCGAAACAAGCCGAGCCGCGATATTTACGGCGTCTCCCCATATATCAAAAAGATATCTCTTTGTTCCGGCGATTCCGGCAATCACAGTTCCGATATTAACGCCGATTCTTACCTTCCAATCCAGTTTGGCGTCTTCATTGAGAATGTCGATAAGTTCAAGACACATTAGTATAGTCTTTTCCGGCGAAGTCTCCTTACCGGTTATATTACCGGCGCACATATAACAGTCGCCTATAAGTTTTATCCTCTCTAGACCGTATTTGGTGGAGAGAGCGTCGAGTAGCGAGAAAAAATAATCCAGTTTATCCATAAGATCGTCGGGAGTTTCCAACTCGGATATCCGAGTAAAATTGACTATATCGATAAAAACAATGATAGAGTTATCGATTTTTCGTGGGCGGACTTTTCCATAGTAAGTCAGCTCTTCTATTATATCCTCGGGAAGGATACTTCGGAGGATATTTTCCGATATACTCTTAGCGTTACCAAGTTCCTCGGCGATAGTTTCGTTTAGTTGTCGCATCTCGTCCATTTACCGCGCTTTTTGAACTATCGATTCGTTTATCTCTTTATAAAGCCCGTTTGAGGCGGCTCGAAGAGACTTGATGAATTGATTCTTCTCCGCTTCGGTCATCTCTTCGAGCGCGCCAAAGTATATCTGATCGACTTTTGCAATTATTTTTGAAACCAACTCTCTCAATTCAAAATCAATTTGTTTAAACGCTTCGTCCGACATAAAATTTCCTATAATCTATAATAGTTAGCCCTATCGCTTGTCCATTTTTAATATTATAAGGCCGTATATTTGGATTAGTTAATAAATATTTTTAAAAATAATAAAAATATAAATATTTGCATTTTACAGAAAACATATATACAATAAAATCTTTAAAACTTTCAAAATATTTTGTAAAAGAAGTATATAATTTATAATTATTATTATATCTTATAGCAATAATAATAAAAAAAAAAGAGCGGGGCGGTGGGGAAAAGGTTATTAGTCGCATTATTATTCATCACGTCGGTTTTTTCTTGTAAGAGCGACGACTGCGTGGTTGAAGACGTATTGAAAGTTATTAAAGAGAACGAGAGTAAAGTATCGAGCGGCTTTGATTTGAGCGTTGTTGCCGATAAAGGGTATAAATTAAGGAATATCGATTATTATTATCCTTTGGCTCGGTATTATATCAAAAACTTCGGAGTAGATAATAACGGTTATTACCTTATTAATAAGGCGATTGAGACAGGCGGAGTTTTTAAAAACGAAGCTATTCGGCTTTTGATTTTTACATATATCGACGAGTCAAAATTCGGCGCTCTCAAAAAAACTATAAAAAAATATGAAGCTTCTATTGACGAAGATTATAAAAATTTCCTAAAAAATTACGCCGCCGGTAAGAAATTCGAAGATTTTGAAAATATTCCTCCCGATTTAAAATTACTGGGAATCCTAAACGATATAGCGAAAAACGATAGAGATTTTTTTAGCGACAAAAACGTCGCAAAATTAAATAAATTCCTCGTTTTGTTGGGGAAGCGCTTATATTCGGACGAGTTTAAGAAGCGCATATATGCTTGCGAAAAACTGGTCAAAAACGCTTATCTGATGAAGTCGCTTTATTACTATTTCAATAAAGACTCTGCGGAATTTACAAACGAATTAGGCGATATTCTTCAAAAAGTTAGCGCTCCCGATGAAATGGAGATCGTTAAAAAAATATCGGTCGACTTGAACGTTCGTTCTTCGTATTTTAACGAATTATCTCGAATATACGGCTCAAAGCCGGGGTGGGAGCGATTTTTTATTCTGGAAGAGATATATAACAGAGAAGGCCATAAAGCCGCTATTCCGCATTACGAGGCCGCATTGGCAAATTTTAAAGACGAAAACAGTTATATCAACTATAACTTGAGGCAAAAAATCTTATATCACAAAAACGAGTTTTCCGCGGATTGGCTCGAAAAAGTTATAAATTTTCATAACGATTACGCGGACAGTTATCATGCGCGCTCGTTATTAAATCTTGCCGTTAGGAGCGCTATATATCAGAAAAAAACGGAAGCGTTTTTACGTTTTGCCGATAAAATAGATTTTGAATCGATGAGTTATTACGATAAGACCTCTTTTTTCTATACAATGTATCTTGTCGATAAAAAAAACAGACAGAAATGGTTGAACTATCTATCGGAATATAATTTTAGTTACGGGATATTAAATATCGATGGGGGAGTAAAAAGTATTCCTTTTGGAAATAATGTTAAACTTCAAGAAATATCTAAGAAAGGTAAAGAAATTCTTAAAAAAGTCGCTATTTTATTAAAATTTGATCTGAGAGAAGAAATAGACGGTTATAATTTGTCGGAAGTTTCAAAATCTGAGAAATATATTATAGACAACGAGCTTTTTAAATATTATCAGAATAAAGGGGATTATTATTCGGCGGTAAAATATGCGATTAAGAGAAACGAGGATTTTTACGGAATAAATTACGACGGTATAACTTATAACGACTTTAAGGATATGTATCCTCTACATTATTACGAACTTGTTAAAACGTATTCCGAAATACACAACGTAGATCCGGCTTTGGTTTACGCGGTTATGAGAGAGGAGAGCCGTTATCAAAAGGACGTCGTTTCGCGAGCGAGCGCAGTGGGATTGATGCAGATAATGCCGGATACCGGTAAATTTATAGCCGGTAAGATCAAGATTAAGTCTTTCGAGCTGACCCGGGCTGAAGATAATATCAATATGGGGAGTTATTATCTCAATCATTTGAAATATTTTTTCGACGACCTGCCTTTGATACTCTCCTGTTATAACGCCGGTCCGGGAAGAACCCGCCAGTGGTATAGAACTTATAAGGCTTTTCCAAAAGAGTTGATATACGAGTTGATCCCGATAGAAGAGACGCGAGATTATATCCGAAAAGTAATGAAAAGTTACTATATCTACAAGTATATCTTAGAAAGAGAAAATATCTTGTTTGTTAATCAAAGAGCCAACTAATCGCTTTGGGGAATCTTTTAGCCCACATTATCTCGTTGTGAGCGGCGTTTTTATCGTATACCGCCTTGACGTTTTTCTTCTGAAATCCCGCTTCGATAAGAGCTTTATAGATATTTTTTTGGCCGTCTATATAAATTTGAGGAAACTCTTTCAAACTTGCGCAACTTGTCTCTTCGTCGCCTACGTCCAGATATATTTTTGTTTCTTTCGCAGGATTTACTTTTCTGATAAAATCAAGCGCTTCCTTTTCGGCGAACCATACCGCCGTCGACATCGAGATTATCTTTGAAAAAATATCCTGATTTTTTAGACCGATATAAAGCGATATAAGCCCCCCCATCGAACTGCCTCCGATCGCTCTTTCTTCTTTATTATTGGCGACGGGGTATTTGTCTTCAATATAAGGGACGAGATGTTCTATGATAAATTGTTCGTAATCTCCGCCGAGCCCGCCGGCGCTATTTACTTCGAGCGAGTCTTTGTATTTGCTAAGATTATCGTTTATCCAAGGGGAGTATTCGTCGAGTCTGCCTTTCATCGAGCCGGCGTTGTCTATTCCAACGACGACGGTTTCCTTTATCGCGTTTTGTTTGATCAAATTATCTAGCGCCATATGAACGTTCCAAGCCATACCGAACGCGCTTGTATCTTCGCAATAAAGGTTTTGCGCGTCGTGCATATAAATAACCGGATATCTGACGGTCGTATTGTTTATATCGACGTTTTCCGGTATATAAATCCTGATATTACCTTTTCGGTTTAGCGGGTAGAAATCAAGCTCTTCTATAATAATGTTTTTATCTTGCATTCGGCCTCTCCTAATAGTCAATATGCGTAGGATCTTTATCGTCTTTCAATACCCGCCATTCGTTTTCGTTGAATTTATAATCCGTAATTCTTTCAAAAGGAACTCTAAGGTATTTACCTTGAGCTATGGCGGCTACGTCTCCGTTTTCCAAGATTAATTCTGCCGATCCTTCAAAAATTCTGTTTGAGTATTTATCAATTCTTCCGACAACTTTTATCTCTTCGTTTAGCGGCGCCGGTTTCTTAAATTTAACGTTTATCTCGATAGTAACGCCCCATACGTTAGTCGCGCTATTTATCATTACCGCCCTGCTTATTGTTTCGTCGAGTATTGCGGTAATTAATCCGCCGTGCATCCTTCCCGGGTAACTTTGATGTTCGTCTTTTGGGGAAAAGATAGCGACTAAGTCGTTTGATTCGGTTTCGTAGAATCTGGCGTTTAAACCGAGTACATTCTCGGTTCCGCACACCATACACATTTTACCGTTTTGTTGCTTTCTAGTAACTTTATGTTCCATAATATCCTCTTAGTTTGTAATGTTATTATAAAATTTTTAAAAAATCAAAGGAATAATAGAAAATTATAAAATATTTCTAACATTATTGTTTTTGTTAATTTTCGTTAGTTATAACTTGATATAATTATTAGTTTTGATATAATGATATAAATATTTTAGTAGAGAGAGTAGTATGGATTTAAATTCAAAAATATTTGTCGCAGGGCATAAAGGGTTAGTCGGATCTTCGATTGTAAGAAAATTACAGAAAGAAGGTTATAATAAGATAATAACAAGGACAAAAGAAGAACTTAATTTGCTTGATTCTTTTTCGGTAAGGAATTTCTTTGAAAAAGAGAGACCCGAATACGTTTTTCTGGCGGCGGCTAAGGTCGGCGGAATACTGGCCAACAGTTCGCAAAAAGGGGATTTTATATATCAGAATTTGCAGATACAAAATAACGTCATACATAACGCATATTTGTCCGGGGTAAAAAAACTTCTGTTTTTAGGAAGTTCTTGTATTTATCCTAAAAACTGTCCCCAACCGATTAAAGAGGAGTATCTCCTTTCGGGATATTTGGAGGAGACTAACGACGCTTACGCCATAGCTAAAATTGCCGGCCTTGTTATGTGCCGTTCTTATAATAATCAGTATAAGACCAATTTTATCAGCGCTATGCCGACAAATTTGTACGGATATAACGATAATTTCAATTTGCAAACGTCGCACGTATTGCCGGCGCTTATGAAGAAATTTCACGACGCTAAAATTTATAATCAAAAAGACGTAACGGTATGGGGAACCGGAACTCCTTTGAGGGAGTTTTTGTTTGTCGAAGATCTTGCCGACGCTCTTATTTTTCTTATGAATAATTATAATGAAGATATCCATATCAACGTCGGGATGGGACGGGATATTTCGATAAAAGACCTTGCTTATTTGATACGGGATATTGTCGGGTTTAAAGGGGATATAGTATTTGACTCGACTAAACCGGACGGGACTCCGCGCAAACTTCTCGACGTTTCTAGACTTGAAAAAGCGGGGTGGAAAGCCAAGACCTCTTTGGAAGACGGAATAAAAGCGACTTACCAATGGTTTTTGGATAATCAAAAATAAACGGTTTATGAATTTTAATAATCCCATTTCAATTATTTTTTTATCATTTTTTGCTCTCTCGTTTGTCGTTAAAATTGTACTAGATATTATAAACTACAAACACAGGAAGAAATTCGGCGGCGAGATTCCGAATGGACTCGAAGGCTTAGTAAACCGCGAGAAACTCGTCCAAATCAACGATTATTCCAACTCTAAATTGAAGTTTGGAGAGACCGAATATATTGTTAATAAAGCCGTTCTTATCGCTTTATTATTATCCGGGGCGTTCCCTTTATATTACTCTTTCATAGAGTCTTTTATTTCAAATAAGTATCTTGTCTGCTTGGCGTTTTTCGGGGGATTTTCGTTATTCAATCTGCT
>JAGOCL010000095.1 GCA_017998755.1 Spirochaetota bacterium
CAAAATGGCAATTTATCTGCTTTTTATCCAGCACGTAATGTTTTCACTTTCTGCAACGGGAAAAGCCGCCGTTGTTGTACCGACAGGTTTTATAACAGCGCAAAGCGGTATCGAAAGAAAGATTCGTGAAAAACTGGTCGAAGAAAAGATGCTCCGCGGCGTAGTCTCCATGCCGAGTAACATCTTTGCAACGACCGGAACAAATGTATCGGTTTTATTTCTCGATAGAGCAAACGCCAAAGGCGATATCGTTTTAATGGATGCCTCAAAACTAGGAACTACCGTTAAAGACGGCAAAAACCAAAAAACTTTGCTTTCACCGGAAGAAGAAGATTTAATCATTAAGACTTTTAACGAACACAAGGCAGTTGAAGACTTCACCGTTGTGGTCTCGTATGAGCAGATCAAAGAAAAAAATTACTCTTTAAGCGCAGGTCAGTATTTTGATGTGAAGATTGAATATGTGGACATTACACCGGAAGAATTTGAAAATAAAATGAACGGATATAAAGCGAATCTGGAAAAGCTTTTTGAAGAATCAAGAGTACTAGAAAAAGAAATAAAAAAACAGCTGGCAGGGTTGAAGTATGAAAAGTAAAAAAAACCTTCCTGCCCCAGACAACAGTTTTACAGAATTTGTTATATATACCTCGCCTAACGGTAAAATAAAAGTGGAAATATTTCTGCATAATGAAAATGTCTGGTTGACGCAGGCAAAAATTGCAGAATTATTCGGAGTCGAACGCAGTGTTGTTACAAAGCACCTGTTAAATATTTTTAAGGAAGGTGAATTAATTAAAGAGTCAACTTGTGCAAATTTTGCACAAGTTAAAAAAGAGGGAGAAAGAACAGTATCCAGACAGATAGAGTTTTACAATCTTGATGCTATTATCTCAGTCGGTTACCGCGTTAATTCAGCGCAGGCGACACATTTCCGCATTTGGGCAACCGAACGGCTTAAGGAATACATAATCAAAGGTTTTACCATGGATGATGAACGCCTTAAAAACCCGAATAACATTTTTGGTAAAGATTATTTTGATGAACAACTTGCCCGCATCCGCGATATTCGATCAAGCGAACGGCGGTTTTATCAGAAGATCACCGATATTTATGCAGAGTGCAGCGCGGATTATACGGCAGACAGCGAAACAACCAAAGCGTTTTTTGCTGCAGTTCAAAATAAACTTCATTGGGCGATTACAAAACAAACCGCAGCAGAGATAATTTATAACCGCGCAGACAGCCAAAAAACCAATATGGGGCTGACTTCATGGAAGAATGCGCCTGACGGAGCAATTCGAAAAACTGATGTAAGCATTGCCAAAAACTATTTGAATGAAAAAGAAATGGACGGTCTTAACCGTATCGTAGCCATGTATCTGGATTATGCTGAAATGCAGGCTAAAAACCGTAAAATGATGTATATGACAGATTGGATTGCTAAATTAGACGCATTTTTACAGTTTAATGAGAAAGAAATCTTAACCAATGCCGGTAAAGTAACGGCTGAAATAGCAAAAACCTTTGCCGAAAGCGAGTATGACAAATTCAAAGTAATAGAGGATAGACTGAAGGAGTCGGATTTTGATAAAGAAATTAAAAAACAGTTGTCAGGGTTGAAGTATGAGTAAAATAAAATTATGTAAAGCTGTAAAATATGTTGATGAGCGAATTAGTGTAAAAAATGTTCCAATAGAAAACTTTGTAACAGTTGATAACTTAATCCCAAATAAAGGAGGTATCACCGTTGCAGGAAATATGCCTCCACAGGGAGGCTCTTTACCACTTTTTCGAAAAGATGACATATTAGTAGGCAATATTCGTCCATACCTTAAAAAAATATGGTTTTCAGATCGTGAAGGTGGTGCTGCTGCTGATGTTCTTATATTTAATGTTAAAAAAGAATATTATCCTAAATATATATATTATGCGATGTTCCGTGATGATTTTTTCAACCACATGATGAAAGGTAAGAAAGGAACAAAAATGCCTCGTGGTGATAAGAATCAAATAATGGAATTTCTTGTGCCGGATTTTAAATACCCAACTCAACAACGAATCGCTGCTGTCCTTTCTGTCCTTGATGCAAAAATCGAACTCAACAACCGCATAAATGCCGAACTTGAAGCAATGGCAAAAACGCTGTATGATTACTGGTTTGTTCAGTTTGATTTTCCCTTCGACTTTGCTTCGACTCCGCTCAGCACAGGCGCTCAGGGCAAGCCGGATAAAAACGGTAAGCCTTACAAATCCAGCGGTGGCAAGATGATTTGGAATGAGGAGTTGAAGCGGGAGATTCCGGAGGGGTGGGAAGTTGCGAAGCTTAGTAATTTGGTAAATATTACAACAGGAAAGCTTGATAGTAATGCAGAAGTTTTAGGTGGTAAATATCCTTTTTTTACGTGTGCTTCTGAACCGGCAACTATAGATAGTTATGCATTTGATGATTCTGTTATTTTAGTCGCAGGAAACAATGCTTCTGGTAATTTTCATATTAATCGCTATAAAGGAAAATTTAATGCGTATCAGAGAACATATGTAATAACCGCAAAAGATATTGAGTACTTGGAGTATATTTACCAAGTATTAATAATGGAAACATATTTGATGAAAAATCGTGGAAATGGGTCTCAAACAAAATTTATTACGTTAGGAATGCTAACGGACATAAGGGTGTTTTCAAGCATTTCATATGTAATGAATGAATTTTATAAACTGACTAAGTCATTGTTTGAAGAACAAATGAATTACTTTCTGCAAAATAAAACCCTCTCCACACTCCGCGATTGGCTTCTTCCGATGCTTATGAACGGACAAGCGAAGGCGGTATAAATGGCAGAAATATCCAGAAACAATACCGGTTTTTCCGGCGAGTACTTTGTAGCAGTAAAATTATACCGAAGGGATTGGTCTGTATGTATGATTGAAGAAGTATTAAGAAAGAGGTATTGAAAACAGATATTCATTGGGTAAAAATAAGGACGCGGAGTTTTTAGAAAAAAAGATTGACGAGTTAGTTGAAAAGATTTACGAGGTTTAAAAATGTTATTACATTTTACTTTTGATGGCGTTGAATTTGAATTAAAAGATGATTTGTCAAAATCTTACTCAAATTATGAAAAATGGGCTTTAAAACAACAATTTGATGCAGAATTTTATGGAATGTTAAGTTTTTTCTTATATAATAATGAAAATAGAGAGATTATTTATATGAATGAAGTTTTAGGCGATTGTTCTAATTTTAGCGGCGTTGTTGAACTATATGAAGAAAATAATATTATTGGTAATTACGATGTTCCGGAATTTAATTTGAATCAAGTTTCTTATGTTGATGTTTTAAAAAAAATTAGTAGTATTATAAGGGATAAAACAATTTATAAATATATTAACAAATAAAGAAGTTTTGACAATGCAATGAAAAAGCAAGGAGATATATAATGAATACTGATATAATTGATAAAATACGGGAAATAAAAAAAGAATATGAAAAAGAGGGGTTTATTATTCTTGGCGTTTTTGGTTCTTATGCCAGAGGAGAAGAGAGTTCTGAAAGCGATATTGATATTCTTTATGAAATGAGCGATAGTTTTTATAATAAATTCAAAGGTTGGGAAATATATAACGAAATCGACAAAATAGAAAATAGAATAAAATCTAAACTCAATTACAAAATTGACCTCGCAAATAAAAATGCTTTAAATGAAATTGGTAAACAATATATTTTAAATGAGGTAATATATGTCTGAAAGAAGCGATTATATCAGGTTGGAAGCGGTTTTAAAATATATTGAGGATATTTATACAATTATTAATAAACATGATACGCTTGACAATACTCTTAATGATATGGAAGGTCAATATGCTTTATCAATGCTATTAATTCAGGTTGCTGAAACAATTAATAAAATAACAACCGAGAAAATTGTATTAAATCTGCCCAAAAATGAAATTATCAGTTTTAGAAATAGGATTGTTCATAATTATGAGGGAACTGATTGGAGAATAGTAAAAAAAATTATTATTGATAGTATTCCGGAATTAAAAAATAAAATAAATAAAATTATGGAATATATTGAAAATGAGCCAAAACAATGACTTTATAATATAAAATATACAATAATCATTAAAATTTTCTAGGTTTTTCATACGGCGAATTTGACTGATATATTATTATGAAAGTCTATTGAAAATTATAAATAAACAAAACAGGAAAATGAAAATGGAGTTTTTAAAAAAGAATTACTTAGGCGTATTGCTATCTTTGATTATTTCGATAATTGCTTATATTTTAGGAAATAAATTTCCTATTATAGGCGGAGCTGTTTTTGGAATAATCAGGGTATATTTATGGCAATAGCGCCGGA
The DNA here is from genome assembly GCA_017998755.1 of Spirochaetota bacterium. Taxonomy (GTDB): domain Bacteria; phylum Spirochaetota; class GWE2-31-10; order GWE2-31-10; family MWDO01; genus MWDO01. The sequence goes on from JAGOCL010000095.1 coordinate 4,368, forward strand.
GATTACGCTACAATTGTAAAACTTACAAGAACAATAATGATAATTCCTATAGCGTTATTATTTGTATTTATTACAGGATTGAGAAACAATAAAAATCAGACGGTAGAAAATAAAAAAGCGTTTCAACATAATAAAAATATTTCCCTGGTTTATAATAGGATTCGTAATAATGGCTATGATTAATACGTCCGGAATAGTAGACGGTAAAATATTAAATATTTTTAAAGAGGCCGGAAAGTTTATGATAATTATGGCATTAAGCGCTATTGGTTTAAAGACTGATATAAAAAGACTAATAGGAACAGGATTTAAACCGGCATTTTTAGGATTTACCGTATGGGTAAGCGTTTCTCTTACAAGCATAGTTATTCAATGGATTAGTAAGCAATGGTAAAAATGTCGGTTTTATCGGATTATCGTCTTTGCCAACATGACGGCGATTTATTAAATTATGGTTGATTTCTTTAGTTCTTTTAGATATAATTCGTCGAATTATAAAATATGGTTAGTTCTCTTGTCGGTTTCGACGACTTGCGGAACTAAAGATTTTTATTTTAAATAGCAAATATCAAAATAAAGAGCGAAAATATGAAAAAAGCGGTATTAGATAGTTGTATAATAATCGATTACGTCGTATCGAGGAATAATGAGAAACATTTGGATCTGATAAAAACGGTATTGGAGAAAAATATCGGTTACGTATCGACCTCGTCGTTATCTGGGATTATCGAGACGGTAAAGAAGATCGATAAAAATAAGCTAGATTTTTTATACTCTTTATTAAAAAAATTAAACGTTGCCAAAACTCCGTCGTATATCGATTATAACGAAAAACTCGCTAAGATTGATTTTGAAAATTATCTCGTTGAACTTTCAGCGCTCTCTATCGACGGTTTGGTCGTTACTACGGACGACGATTTTCTTAAGAATTCCGATAAAGCGGTTCATTTCGACGATTATATGGAAGATTTATTAGAAAACGACAAAATTTATAATAAAGAAGTAAATTTCTTCAACCTTTACGAAATTAACCGCAGGTTTTATTCGAAATTCGAGAAAAGTTTAGACCGAGTTTTAAATAGCGGTTGGCTCATACTGGGGAAGGAAGTAGGCGAATTTGAGAAAAAGTTTTCAGAATATTGCGGAGTTGAGAATTGTATCGGCGTCAGCAACGGACTGGACGCGCTAATACTTATTATCGAGGCGTATAAACGTCTGGGAATGTTCAAAGAAAAAGACGAGATTATCGTTCCGTCTAACACATATATTGCGACAATTCTCGCCATATCCACGGCGGGGCTTGTTCCTGTATTAGTCGAGCCGTCGATAGATACTTATAATATTGATCCTGATTTGATAGAAAGCAAAATTTCCGAAAAAACTAAAGCGATAATGGTCGTTCATCTTTACGGGCAAGCGTGCGATATGGATCGTATAAATTCCGTCGCTAAAAAATATAATTTGAAAGTTATCGAAGATTGCGCGCAAGCTCACGGAGCGAAGTATAAAGGGAAAAGAATCGGAGGGCTTGGGGACGCGGCGGGGTTCAGTTTTTTTCCGTCGAAGAATATCGGGGCTTTAGGCGACGCAGGGGCGGTTACGTCGAACGACAAAACGCTTTCAGATTGCGTAAGAATATTGAGGAATTACGGTTCGGAAAAAAAATATGTTAATTTTTACAAAGGATACAATTACCGGCTAGACGAGATACAGGCGGCTTTCATTTCCGACAAGATTGATATTTTGGATGAAGATAACGATAGAAGGACCGAAATCGCCCATTATTATCTGAAAAACATTAAGAACTTAAAAATAATTTTGCCGAACGTTCCTTCATATACCAAACCGGTATGGCATCAATTCGTTATACGGACGGACGATAGAGATAAACTTCAGGATTATCTTAAGAATATTAAGATCAATACGATGATACATTATCCTATTCCGCCGCACAAGCAGAACGCGTATAAAGAGTGGAATAGTATGTCGTATCCCATAGCGGAGAAAATCCACAAAGAAGTTCTCAGTTTGCCTATCAGTCAGGTAATGGAGGACTGGGAAGTCGAGCGAGTAGTCGAGGCGATTAACTCGTATTAGAAAGGAATATGTTATGAAAGGTATAATATTAGCAGGCGGAAGCGGAACAAGGTTGTATCCGGTAACTCAGGTAGTTTCAAAGCAGATTTTACCAATCTACGATAAGCCGATGATTTATTATCCGTTATCCATACTTATGCTTGCCGGTATAAGAGATATATTGATAATATCGACTCCGCGGGATATAGTTTTTTTTAAAGAATTATTTGGCGGAGGCAAACGGCTTGGTTTAAACTTTTCATACGAGATACAGGAGAAACCAAACGGACTGGCGGAAGCGTTTATTATCGGAGAAAAATTTATCGGATCCGACGACGTTACTTTGATATTAGGGGATAACATTTTATACGGAGAAAGTTTGCCGGAGATGCTTAAAAGCGCCATAAAGAAAAACTCGGGAGCGACGATATTCGGTTATTACGTTGACAATCCTACTTCCTACGGCGTTGTCGAGTTTGACGATAATTTCAAAGCTATATCTCTCGAGGAAAAACCTCAAAATCCCAGATCCAATTACGCTATTCCCGGACTTTATATTTACGATAACAACGTCGTTAATATTTCCAAAACTATTAAACCTTCGGCGCGCGGCGAACTGGAGATAACCGACGTTAATAAAGTATATCTAGAAAACGACAAACTAACTGTAGTAACTCTCGGGAGAGGAGTCGCGTGGCTTGATTCGGGAACTATTGAAGATTTACACGAAGCGGCGGCTTTTATCGAGGTCATAGAGAAGAGGCAAGGGTTGAAGATCGCCTGTATAGAGGAGATCGCGTATAAAATGGGTTTTATCTCGCGCGACGATCTGATAAAACTCGGCGAGTCTCTTTCAAAAAGTCAATACGGTAAGTATATATTGAAGATTGCGAACATGGAGAAATAAATGAAAACTATATTAATCACCGGCGGAGCGGGATTTATCGGTTCCAATTTTATAGAATATTTTCTTGAGAAATATCAAGAGTACGTCGTCGTCAATCTTGATAAGTTGACATACGCCGGAAATCTCGACAATCTCGCCTCAGTTGTAGACAATCCGAGATACAAATTTATCAAAGGGGATATCTGCGACGACGGGTTAGTAGAGACGATCTTTAGGGATTATAAAATATCCGGAGTCATTCACTTTGCCGCGGAGTCGCATGTGGACAATTCTATCAAGAACCCAAAAGAGTTTATTCTGACTAACATATACGGTTCGTACGTTTTATTGAATACCGCGAAGAATTTTTGGACAAGCGCTCCATTTGTTTATAAGGAAGAATATATCGGATCGAGATTTCTTCACGTCTCTACCGACGAAGTTTATGGAACTCTTGGCGACGAGGGGTATTTTACGGAAAATACTTCTTACGCGCCAAACTCGCCGTATAGCGCGTCGAAAGCGAGTTCGGATATGATAGCGAGAAGTTATAGGCATACCTTCGGACTGGATACTTTGATCACAAACTGCTCGAACAATTACGGTCCCAAACAGCACGACGAAAAACTTATACCGACGATAATAAGAAACGCCGTTAACGGTAAACCTATACCGATATACGGCAAAGGGGAGAACATTAGAGATTGGTTGTATGTCCTAGATCATTGCCGGGCGATAGACCTTGTTTTTCATAGAGGGGCTTCGGGCGAGACTTATAACGTTGGAACGCGAAATGAACTGAAAAATATCGATTTGACGTATAAAATATGTTCTGTGTTGGACGAGTTGAAACCGGCTCCTTCCGGAAAAAAATTTAGCGATCAGATAACTTTTGTAAGCGACCGTCCTGGGCACGATCTAAGATACGCCATCGATCCGACCAAAATCGAGAAGGAGCTGGGGTTTAAAGCCAAACATACTTTCGAGGATTGTTTAAAAGAAACAGTCTTGTGGTATTTGAAGAAATCTGTGTTAAAATAACTTTACCGAA
>JAGOCL010000096.1 GCA_017998755.1 Spirochaetota bacterium
TTCATATTCCTCGCCTTTTATAAAAATATTTTTTTAATTATAAATAATGATAACAAAAATTGCAATAATTTTCTAATAATAATAAAAAAAAATATATAATTATATTTTTTTTAAAAATTATTGGATTTTTTAAAAAAAATATTATAAGATAGTTTAAGTAAAAATATTTAGTATCGTTGATGCTAATTAAAATGATCTTTTTTTTATGAAAAAAAAGGTTTTATACAAAATAAAACCGATTAAGTAAAAGGATAAGCGTAGCTTGTCTTTATAATTTAGGAGGCAAATAATATGGTATTCACTCAATGCGACGGTTGCGGTAAAACTTTTGCCGTAAATAATAATACGGCTGATCCGAATATTCATTATATTCAAAATATGGATTTTTGCGACGATTGTTATGAAGCTTATGATAAAAATGTAAAAGCAGAGCTAAAAAAATCCGGCAACGATATGAAGGTATATCTGCCAAAGTCTCACGAAGTAGCCAAAGCTATGTGCTCCGGCGGAAAAAAGAAAAAGTAATACTTATTTAAATTCGATTTTGATTTTCTACAGACTGCTTGATTATATAAATCTTGCAGTCTTTTTTTATATTTGCGATTATCTATAAATAATTCTTTAAAATTTATTTTATAAATGATATATTTTATATAGAATATAATATATACAGGATCAAAAATGAAAAAAATAGAATTAATGGACACTACGCTCCGCGACGGCGAACAGATGCAAAATGTATCTTATACTGCCGACGAGAAATTAACAATAGCTCAGATATTATTGCAAGAGGTGAAAGTCGATAGACTTGAGATTACTTCGGCGAGAGCAAGCGAAGGCGAAAAGTTAACGGTTAAAAAGATAACCGATTGGGCGCTAAACGCCGGATTTATCAAGTCGCTTGAGATATTAAGTTTTGTCGATAAAGAAAAATCTATCGATTGGGCTAAATCGGTAGGAATAAAAAGGATCAATTTGCTTACTAAAGGATCTCTAAAGCATTGCGAGAAGCAACTAGGTAAGTCTTTGAGCGAACATATGGCGGATATAGAGGAAACTGTCAATTACGCCGTAAAAAACGATATTGAAGTTAATATATATTTGGAAGACTTTTCAAACGGAATAATTAATTCTCCCGACTATATTTTCGAAATGGTAGACCGCATTGTCAAATTGCCGGTTATTAGGATTATGCTTCCCGACACGCTGGGGATACTTGAGCCGTTTACCGTTTATGAAAAAGTGAAACTAATGGTTGATAGATACCCAAGCGTTAGATTTGATTATCATCCTCACAACGATTACGGATTGGGGACTGCTAACGCCCTTGCCGCCGCCAAAGCGGGAGTCGCCGGGTTGCATACCACGGTCAACGGACTTGGAGAGAGAGCGGGCAATTCTTCTCTCGACGAAGTAGTTGTCGGCTTGAAAGATTTTTACGGTATTGAGACAAGTATTGACGAAACCAAATTATATAAAGTATCCAAATTCGTCGAGATGTTTTCCGGACAAAGATTGGCGAATAACAAACCAATTTACGGCGCGAACGTTTTTACCCAGACGGCCGGAATTCACGCAGACGGCGATAAAAAAGGGGATCTTTATGTGAATCAGCTTATGCCGGAGAGGTTTGGTAGAACCAGAGAGTACGCTTTGGGGAAATTAGCCGGAAAGGCGACTCTGGACATTAATCTGAAAAAACTTGGTATTGAGCTTGACGCCGATAAGAGAAAAATTCTGTTAAATAAAATTATCGAATTAGGGGATAAGAAAGAAAGTATCACCGTCGAGGACCTGCCATACCTTATAAGCGATATATTTGAAGTTAGAGACAAACTGCCGTTTAAATTAATAAATTGCGTAATTAATACTACTTATCAATTCAAACCGTTTTCCGCCGTAAAATGCTCGTATAACGGTAAAACTATGGACGCTTACGCTTACGGAGACGGCGGATACGACGCATTTATGAACAGCTTAAAGCAAATTTTACAAAAATTCGGAATTGAAATTCCTAAACTATCCGACTATATCGTAACTATTCCTCCCGGCGGAAAAACCGACGCTCTCGTACAGACTACAATATATTGGGAACCGCAGGATAAAGAGAGCCGTAAAACGATAGTAACTAAAGGGATCAATTCGGATCAAATAATGGCGGCTATAGAAGCGACGATTCGTATGGTAAATATTATATTAAGTATGAAGACCGGCAATAATTTGCAATAACTTTGAAGGGAAGTCAATGAAAATAGGCGTAGTCGGAAAAGGTAAGATGGGGAGCGATATATTCTACTATCTTGACGACTTCGATTTTGACTTGAGATGGGTTTGTCGAAAGAGGGAAGACGTTGTCAAACTTAACGGCGCTTATGAAAAGAAGCAAGCAAGACTAAAAAGAAACGGCGTTATTTCGGACGAAGAATTCTTAAAAAAAACCACCGATACTACGATATCGGAGAATTTAGAGATACTTGGCGATTGCGATATTATAATAGAAGCCGTCTCTGAAAATATTTCTGTAAAACGCGAATTATTTAACAAAATATATAAAATTTCTAAGAAGAACGCCGTTATACTAACTAACAGCTCGTCTATCAAACCTTCGTCGATACTTAGCGAAAACATAGACGCCGGGACGTTTTTAGGCGCTCATTTTTTCTATCCGGTAAAACTAAAAAACATTGTAGAAATTATTTATACCGAAAAGACCGATAAAATTATTATCGATAGAGTAATTGATTTTATGGAGAAAATTAATAGAAAATACCTTTTATTGGACGAAAAAAACGCTTTTATATTGAATCAAATACTTTTACCGGCTCAAGCCGAGGCGTTTAATCTCTCCGTAGAATACTCAATCCCATATTCGGTAATTGACGCTGTTGTAAAGTCGGCGTTTTTTCCTCTTGGAATTTTTCAATTCTTTGACTCTGTAGGAAATATTGTTATAGTTCAATCGATTAAAAACTATATCTTTGACGAAAAAGATCCTGTAATTTTAAGATTTTATAGTCAAATATTGAATAAGATGCATGAAATGATCTTGGAGAGCGAGAAAATATCTAAAAGCGCTTTATTCTACGATTATTTGGGAATAAAAGACGATAAGCATTCGGATAAACTTATTGAAAATTACGGAGATTTTTTATATAAAAGGATAATATATCTTTTTATTAACTCTTTCTTTCGTTATTCCGAGCAAAGCGGCGTATCACCAGAGAAACTGGACGGAGCTATTAAGGAGTATTGCGGAACTGACGAAAGCGCTATTGATTTATCGGACGCTATCGGTCGAAAAAACATTCGGGAGTACTTGAATGAAATATTTTATGAGAATAAAAACAAGCTATTTTGTCCTTCAAAATATCTTTTCAACTAAGGGAAATAAATGAATAATAGGGTTTTTGTTACGGGAATGAACGTTATATCCTCGCTTGGACTGAATATTGAAGAAAATTGGGATAATATGAAGAGAGGCGCGAGCGGAATCAAGAAAATAACGCTTTTTGATCCGTCAAATCTACAAACTCAGATTGCAGGACAAGTTCCTGACAGATTTGAGGAGTATTCTAAAAACTTCATAAAAAAGAGAACCGCCGAGCAGATGACGAGAGTTACTAGAATGTGCTTTATGGCGGCGGTTGAAGCGGTTAATAGATCAAAATTTGATTTCGCTAAAGCCGATACTTCGCGCGTCGGAGTTATACTTGGCGTCGTATCTACGGCAAATACCTCCGTCGAAAAAGGAACGACTCCCAAAAATTTGATATTGAAGAGTATGAATAACGCTATGTCGGCTTGGATATCTTTGGAATATAAGCTGGGGGGACCAAATTTTACCGTTAGTTCGGCTTGTTCCTCTTCCGCATACGCTATGGGACTTGCATACGATATGATAAAAAGCGGTATGGCGGATATGGTTATTACGGGCGGCGCAGATTCGATAATAAATCCCGAGGAGATAAACGGATTTAACGAATTATACGCTTTGTCTACTAGAAACGAGTTCCCCGAACGGGCAAGCTCCCCTTTTTCAAAAAACCGCGACGGTTTTGTGATCGGAGAAGGCGCGGGTATATTGATTTTGGAGTCAGAGAAATCCGCGCTTGAAAGAGACGCCGAAATTTACGCCGAGTTGTCGGGATACGCTTTTTATAGCGAAGGTTATAACATAATGACTCCGGAAAAAGACGGCGAGGGTATGGCAAAGACTATGGAGAAGGCTTTAGTCGATAGCGGCGTCTCGCTCTCCGAGGTCGATTATATCAACGCTCACGGAACCTCCACTACGTTAAACGATAAATATGAAACAATGGCTATCAAAAAGGTATTCAAGGAACGCGCTTATAAAATAGCGGTATCGTCGACCAAATCGATGATCGGGCATACTATTGGCGCGGCGGGGGCTATAGAGGGAGCTGTAACCGCTCTTAGCGTAAAAGAAGGGATTGTAACGCCTACGATTAATTATATTCCCGATAGGGAGCTTGATCTTGATTATACGCCGAACGTATCTGTAAAAAAGGATATAAACTGCGCTATATCTAACTCGTTTGCTTTTGGCGGACATAATGCGACAATTGTATTTAAAAAGCGCATATAAAAAAAGGTTTATAACTCAAAAATAATTTTTATAGAGAATCCTTTTTTACTGTCAATAACGTATTCCCCTTCAAGTTGATAGATAAGACTTTTTATTAATTGAAATCCGAGAGTTTTGATGTCGTCAATATCAAAATCTTTCGGCAATCCGGGTCCGTCGTCGCTATATGTCAGTTCAAACTTAATCATGTCGTCGCTTTCTAATTTGATAAAAATATTGCCGTTTTTTGATTTATTAAAAGCGTATTTCAACGAATTAGTCAACAATTCATTTAAAAGTAGTCCGATAGGAACCATAGCGTTTATATCGAATTGTATGTTTTTTAGATCTAAATTAATTTTTACCTTTTTATTGAGATCGTAATGGTACAATAACAAATTTGATAAGTCTGCGATATATTCTGAGAGATTAATATTAGCAAGATTTTTTGAAGAATAGAGTTTCTCATGAATCAGAGCCATTGATTTGATCCGATTTTTGCTGTCGTTTATAACCGATATTGACTCTTCGCTTGTAACTTTGCTTTTTTTGAGTTCAAGCAAACTTGATATTATCTGCATATTGTTTTTTACTCTGTGATGAATTTCTTTTATAAGCGCTTCTTTTTCGAGTAGCGAAGTCCTTACCTCTTCCTCTTTTAGTTTTTGATCGGTAATATCAAGTAAAACGCCCAACATCTTGTAAGGGAAGCCCTCTTCGTTTAGTTGAATAAAAGCGTCGCCTTTAACGTATCTTATATCTCCGTCTGGCCTTACGATACGGAAATCCGACGGTTCTTGGAAAAAGTAGATATTCTTGTCTATTATATCTCCGGGTTTAATTCTTTTGCCTAGTTTTTTCTTAAATTTGTCTGAAATTATATCAAAATCTTCGGGGTGAATAAAATTAAAGTAGTTTGTGGATTCAGTTACGTCTTTTTCTTCGATACCGTATATATTCAGAAGTTCTTTAGAAAAAGTTTTCTTATCAGTAACCATATCCCATTCCCAAACGCCGAGTCCGGCAAGTTCCGTCGCGTATTTTAGTTTATTTTCATTTTGCTTCAATGTTTCATTCATTTGTCGTATATCTGTTACGTCGATTACTATTGAGATAACCCCCGTTACTACTGAGTTTTTATCAATTAGCGGAGTATTGAACCATTCGCAATTTATAACCTCGCCGTTTTTGGTTATATTTTCGTTAACGCTGTGCCGTCCGTTTCTTTTAGAGATGATATCGTCAAATAATTTTAACATATCGCCGCGGGCGTATTCGGGAATAATTTTGTCGGCTTTGGAATTTATTATTTCTTCTTCGCTATAACCGAATATTCTTTCGCAAGCCGGATTCCACAATTTGACGTTAAAATCCAGATCGTATTCTACGAATCCTATGTTTGTATTTTCCATCAGAAGAGAAAATTTTTGTCTATAATCGTAAAGCGTTGTTTCAGTTTTTTTCTTTTTAGAGATGTCTTCAACGGCTAAAATAAAATATTTTGAGTTATAAGCGGCGTTATATGCGGTAGATACGTTTACTGCGCACCACACGAGTTCGCCGTTTTTCTTAATAAACCTCAATTCGGAACTTATCGAATCGACCGAACCGTTCAACAAGGCCTTAAGTTCCGACGAATTCTTTTCTATATCTTCCGAATAAACAAAATTCCGATAACTTTTATCTAATATTTCATTTTTTGAATAACCGACGATCTCGGCAAACTTATTATTAACTTTAACGTAAATACCATCCAAATCGGCATGAACTATCCCGATTGATATATTGTCGAAAGTATCTCTGAAAATAGTTTCATTTATCTGTAAAACGTTGTTTATTTTCTTAATTTCGTTATTCTTCTTTTTTATAATTATTATATTAAGAATTATATATACAAAAATTAGTCCGATAAAAATAGATAACGTTATTAATATTTTTAATTCTAAAGCTCCGGGCTTTTCTAACGTATGAAATAATGAGTTTAATAAAAAAGACGCTAATAGATTGAAATTTTCCATTAAAAAGAGTATAATATATTTTTGATTATTTACAAAATTAATATTTAAACTATCGGTTAAAATAGAAAACTTTGGAGCTATTATTTGAAAGAAATTGTCGTAGGGATAGACGAAGCCGGGCGCGGACCTCTTGCCGGAAGAGTTTACGCCGGAGCGGTAATATTAGACGAGTCAAAATATATAGATAATTTGAACGATTCTAAAAAACTTTCTCACAAAGAGCGAATTTATTTATACGACGAGATAAGAAATAAAGCAGTTTCTTTCGGAGTAGGTTTTGCATCGGTCGAGGAAATAGATAGCGTTAATATTTTACAGGCGACTTTTTTGGCAATGCGAAGGGCGTTGGATAATCTCAATTCCAAATTTGATTACGTAGTTGTCGACGGGAATATTTTTCCGTTCAAAAACTTACGAGGCGAAGCGATAGTAAAAGGGGACGCAAAGGTCAGAGAGATAATGGCGGCGTCGATAGCGGCCAAGGTAGAAAGAGATTTGTATATGATGGAAATGAATAAATTATATCCTCAATACGAATTTGATAAACATAAAGGTTATCCGACAAAGAGGCACGTCGAGTTGCTATTAAAGTATGGAGCGTCGCCGATACACAGGAAAACGTTTGGCATAGTGAAAGATACTTTACAAGCGGATTGATATTTATAAAGAAATATTTCCAAAAACCGAATATTTAATTGATTAAATTTTTTATTATTAATAAATAAGGGATATAAGATGACTAAAATAGTAAGTAAAAAAGAGATAAAAATAGATATAGGAGATCCGTATTTATTTGGCGCAAATATAAGACATAACGGATGCAATTTTGCTCTGTTTTCTAAAAACGCAAGTTCCGTATCTCTCCTTTTATTTGACGATTTTGAGGATTCGGAGCCTGCGACAATAATCGAGCTGGATAAGAAAATACATAAAACCGGCGACGTTTGGCATATATTTATATATGGAATAAAACACGGACAATATTACGGATATATTGTCGACGGCCCGTATTGGCCCGTTAATAAAGGGCACCGGTTTAACGTTAACAAATTGCTTGTAGACCCTTATTCTAAAGCTATATGCGGAAGATATAACTGGATTGACAACGCTTCATTCGGCTACGACGTCGGATCAAAATTGAAAGATCTTTCGTATAATAAGAGCAAGAATTACGGTATAGTATCCAAATCTGCCGTCGTCGACGTTTCTATTTTTGATTGGGAAGGGGATAAACCGTTAAATATACCGATGAAAAACACGATAATCTACGAGATGCACGTAAGAGCTTTTACTTACCATCCTTCAAGTAAGGTCAATAATCCCGGTACGTATCTCGGCGTCGTAGAGAAAATCCCGTATTTAAAAGAGCTTGGTATAACCACAATCGAACTGTTGCCGGTACAGGAGTTCAACGACGAGGAGAATATAAAAACAAATCCGGTTACCGGAGAACGGCTTAAACAATTTTGGGGATATTCTACGATATCTTTTTTTCCGCCGGATTCGTGGTATGCCACAAAAAAAGACGGTTTAGCGGCGGTTTTTGAATTTAAAGAGATGGTAAAACAGTTACATAAAGCCGGTATCGAAGTTATAATGGACGTAGTTTACAATCACTCAGGAGAAGGCAACGAATTTGGACCGACTGTGAGCTTTAGAGGACTTGACAATTCGATATACTATATGTTGGACAGAGGAAGATACTACAAAAACTATTCCGGTTGCGGCAATACGCTAAACTGCAATCATCCGGTCGTCCGTCAACTGATTATGGATA
>JAGOCL010000097.1 GCA_017998755.1 Spirochaetota bacterium
TAACGTTTTTTTAGGAATATTAAAAATCGGCTTAAAATTTGCTATCGTCGACGTAGCAATACCCGTCTTAAAAGATAAATATCTGACAAAAGAGAATTACAATCTTTCTACTGAAATTGTACTATTTAACAACCACGAGACTGTGATAGAATTTTATAAAGCGATAGTTTTTGAAAATTTTGAATATCTTCTTAATAATATCGACTGTCCCGTATTGTTAATCGGAAGCCATATAGATTTTCTTATTTCGAAAGGAAGATTTAAAAACTTTCATTCCAAACTTAAAAACAGCGAGCTCTTTATGGTAAAAGACGTAGGACACCTCGTTGTAGCGACAAATCCGTACCCCGCGATAGAGAAAAGTTTGGAATTCTTGAGAAGGTAGCTAAATATCTCAGGGAAACAGATTGTAAAATAACAGATAAAAAACAAATGTGTACAGAAATGCAAAAATTATTCCGCCTATAACTTCCGATCCTTTATGAGCGATATATTTTGGCATTATTATATCGGCGTTTCCGGTTTTCTCCAATAACTTTCTCGTTTGTTCGTTGATTTTATCGACGGTTCCCCTAAATCTTATCGTATCCATAAGTATCATCGCCGAAACGACGATCCCGAAAGTAAGAATTTCGCTGGTCCAACCGATTTTTGGATCAAGGGCGACTCCGAATACGTAAGCCATGATAAAAGTAGTATGACTTGAGGGCATTCCTCCGTAACTCGCCATCTCTTTCACTGTAATTTTCCTATTTTTAATAGAATTGATAACAAATTTTGCTATCATAGACGCTATCTGAGCCGAACAAGCCAAAATCAGCGTTTTATTGAAAAACGCCGTAAATAATTTGATAATTTGTTCGATTAACATTAAGAAATTTTGTTCGATATCCATTGATCACTCCAATTTTTGATTTAATCTATATTCCGGTTTTTTTAAATTTTCAAGTTTATTTAATATTTTATATTTCTTTAAAATAAGATTAACGGTTTTATACGCCGACATCATAACTCCCGATATACCGCCGCCCGGACTTACCCATGCGCTTGAGAAATAGAGATTCCTGTTTTTTATCTGATTTGGAAACCTGAATATTGTCGACTGAGAATTTCTCTGACAGGCTCCGTAAACGGCGCCGTCCGGATTATTGCTGTATTTCTCCATCGTGATTGGGGTTCCGATTTCCATTATTTCGATATTTTCAATAAATCCCGGAAATTTTGCCTCTACTCTTTTTAAAATAGAATTTGCCGCTCGTTCTTTCTCTCTTTTATATTCCTCTTTGTTGTTTCTAAGTTTATCCCATTGTTTCATATTATCCGAAACGCAAATATTCACAACAGTTTTACCTTTTGTGGTAAGGGAATCGTCCAGATTGTATCCCACGGCAATAATAGGACGCATCGATATATCTATAAGCTCGTTATTTGAAACAATGTCTCCCAGATCCTCTTTTTCATTTATAATATAACAAAATTCTGTAAATCCGAGTTTCTTGATATCGATTTTCATACCAAGATATATAGAAAAAAGCGAAGTGGAGGAGATCGTCTTTATCGCTTTTAGTCTTGCGAAATAGGGGATATTCTTTCTGTCTATCAGATTCTCTATCGTATATTTTAACGGACTGTTGCAGATAGTTATATCCGAATAATACTCTTCCGTTCCGTTTGCAACGACTCCGACAGCTTTTTTATTTTTAAAAATAATTTTTGATATTTTCTTTCGAGTATATACCTTTCCGCCGTTCTCTTCGATAATATCCTTCATCGTTTCCGATAAAGTCGAAGAGGTTCCGGATATCCAGTAGGATTCCATAAAATAAGAGTATGTCGGATTAGCAAAGAATAGGAAGTTTAACTTTTTTAGATCGTCCGAATAATAAGAATATAACTGAGCAATAATAGTCCGAGCGCGGGGATTTTTTATCTTTTTCCATATAACTTCGTATGTGTTTTTAAAAATGTACTTCGATAAAGTTTTATATTTAAACAACGTTTTTATATAAGCAAGAACGACGTTTTTTTCTCTCATAAAATTGTTGGAATCAAACGACGCTCTCTCTATAAGATCGAGAACTTGATTAATCCCTTTTTCATCCTCGGGAAACTCTTTTATTAATCCGGCTTTTAACTCTTTATAATTATGAGGTACGGTGAACTGAAGATCGTTAAAAACTGATGTATATGGAGACGGTATTTTAATAAGTTTTATTTTTTCAAAAAGATCTAAAAAACGGAACATACAAAGTTTAGTATCGTCGGGATAAAATCCGTTGAATTCGTGAAGAGAACTATCAAAAAGGTAGTCTTTACGTTTCCAAGAAGTCGCGTAACCGCCTATTTTCATTCTCGCTTCAAAGACGTTGACCTTAAACCCATGCTTGGCAAGAATCGCGCCGCTAATCAGTCCCCCAAGACCGCTTCCTATTATATTTACAGATAAATTATTTTGCATTACTTCTCTCATATTTTCTTTATAATCCGGTTGGAATATCCAAAAAAGCCGTTTTTAAACCAAATTCTTCCTCAATCTTTTTCATTAGAGCTTTTACGCCGAAAGTCTCTGTAAAATAGTGTCCCGCAAACAAAACGTTTATTTTATTCTCAAGAGCTACGTGATACAATTCGTGATAAGAATCGCCTGTTATAAATAAATCGGCTTCAGATTTCATAGCGTCGAAAATATTATCCCCGGCGCCTCCGGATACGACCGCAATCTTTTTGATATCTTTGACGCCGAATCCAAGATAGTTTACCCCTTTAGCTCCCAAATCCAAGCCAAGTTTCGACGCAATCTCGTCAATAAGCAAAGTCTTTTCAAGATTTCCTATATAACCAATCATATTCCCTTTGTACGGCGCAAACTTTTCCGGAAACTTAACTCCCAGTTTCTTAATTATCTGAATATTATTGCCGTATTCCGAATGAGCGTCGAGCGGAAGATGATAAGATATCAATCCGATATTTTCGTCAAACAGACGTTTTAATCTGTTTCTATGCGCTCCCACAATCGGTTCAACTTTTCCCCAGAATATACCGTGATGGGTAATCAATAAATTACATCTCTTTTCGGCCGCTTTTTCAACCGATGCGTAAGACGCGTCTACGGTAAAAGCAATTTTGGTTACTTCCGAGCCGTCGTTATCGACTTGAATCCCGTTGATAGCGACGTCCGCCATTGATTCCGGATCAATTAAATTTTTCAGAAAATTATTAATCGTATAAATATTTATCATAAGAATCTATATATAAAATTTTTTCTATTTATTCAAGATTAATTCGAATTTAATTTTTACTTCGTATCCATTCAATTTTTCTATTCGCCGCCTTTAAAGTTATAAATCGGTTTCATAATAAAATCAATATTCGCAGTATCATTAATTAATCCAATTATCTCTTCCGAAGGTTTATAAGCCATAGGAGATTCGTCTATAGTTGATTTATTGACGTTTGAAGAATAAACATTTTTCATCGTTTCTTTATACTCCTCTAACGATACGGTTTTCTTCGCTCCGCTTCTTGATAGAATTCTACCGGCTCCATGCGGAGCGGAAAAATTCCAATTTTTATTACCTTTCCCCCTCGCCACGATCGATCCGTCTCTCATATTAAGCGGTATTATTACTTTCTCGCCGTCATGAGCAGAAATAGCTCCTTTTCTAACTATTTTATCGTTAAAATTAATATAATTGTGTACGCTTATTATAGATTCGCAATCTTTTATCTTTTTTCCGAAAAAATCTTCCAATATTATCATGCACATTGTATATCTGTTTTGTAGCGCATATTCTTGAGTAATCTTCATATCTTCAAGATACTCGGAGCCCCCTTCGTCCATCGGCATAAATTCGATGTCGTTATACGCTCGGCTACCGTTAAATTCTTTCTTTATATACTCTTTTGCTCTATTTTGATGATAATTACAAACTTTAAGTCCGAGATTTCTGCTACCGCTATGTACTACGAGCCATATATTATTTTCAGGGTCTTTATCGAGTTCAATAAAATGATTCCCTCCGCCCAGCGAGCCTATACTTCTAATTACTCTATCGAAATCGTCTTCCGTTACTTTCTTTATTAATCGTAATAATTCTTCAGATTCGATAAATTTACTCTCGACGGGACTGATGCGAACCTCTTTGCCCGAAGGTATGGCGCTATGAATAAATTTATCGAGAGATTTCAAATCTACATCGTCGCGCCCTATTTTATACGCATTCATGCCGCATCCGATATCCACGCCGACTACGGTAGGTATAATATAATTATTGAAGCTCATTGTAAGTCCGATAACGGATCCTTTACCGGCATGGACGTCGGGCATTATACTGATATGCGAATCGATAAATCCGGGATTATTAAGTATATTATATATCTGCCTTATCGATTCTTCATCTATATTTTCAGTAAAAATCTCGGCGGAATTATACTTACCCTGAATTATCATTTAAACTCTCCAGATTTCTTTTAAATAAAGCGTCTATGTTTGCTTTTTAAGCGCCTATATATTTACAAGTTCGTATTTTCTCGAACCAAGCCCGATTTTTTCGCCATATTCAAGAGCTTTTTTCCCCTTGAAATCTATTTCGCTCTCTTTAACCATATCTAAGCAGGCTTGATCTAACGCCAGAGGATCGGTAGAGGCAAGAATTCCGATATCGTCGGTCAAAAGCTTCATTTTCTTCGGTTCGCAGTCGCAACCGGCCGTTACGTTCATAATAAAATTGATATAAATATTATTTTTCCCAATCTGAGCGGCGTATGCGTATTCTGCGATCTTCTCTTTAAACGAATCGTGGGACAAAAGAAAATTTATTACCGACTTGAGAGTAATAATAGCGATCGCCTTATGCGGGCAAATCGTAAAGCATGCGCCGCAACCAACGCATTTATCGTAATTGATGAAAGATTTCTTACCAATAGTAATAGCGTATTCGGCGCATCTTTTTTTGCATAAATTACATTTCTTGCACTTACGATTTATTATTTTTGGTTTGATTCCAAGATGCTGCGCGATCTTGCCCCCTTTCGACGCGAAACCCATCGCAAGCTGTTTGATAGCTCCTCCGAATCCGGCTATAGCGTGTCCTTTAAAATGAGCGCAAATTATATACTGATCGTATTTTGAGAATTCCTTTCCGAGTTTGCACTTCTTGAAATGTTTTTTATTAATCTCGACTTCGTAATAACTTTCTCCGTGATCTCCGTCGGCGATAACGACGGGAATTCTTGTAAAACCGTGATCCTTCGCAGTTTTCAGATGGGTCTCTTTGTTGTGTCTCTGTCCCCCGTACATAACGGTACTTTCGATAAATTGGGTTTTTATATTATTTTCCTCGAGAAAATCGATAATTCCGTCAAAATTCTCCGGTTTAATATATGTAACATTCCCCGCCTCGCCGAAATGGACTTTCAGGGGGATCTCGTTTGCGAGTTTGATATTTTCCTTCTCTATTATTGTCTTTAAAAGCTCTTTCGATATTTTCTTCACATTTTCGGCGGAAGAATCGCCGTTAAAATTTTTAAAATAAACTTTTGACATACGCAGCTACTCCATAAGATATAATATAATATTTTTTAGATAAATAACAGAATTAATAAAATAATTAAAATTATCTTTTTTTTATTATATATTGAGTTTTTAGTATTTTGATGCTAATATTATGTAGAGGAGTAAATTTATGACTGTTACTTTAAATATTAATGAAACAGACTATAAAAGATACGATCTGCATGATAATATCAATTTTGATGAGATCAAAGAGAAAATTTATGAGGAAGCCGAGTTAAGATTAAGATTTATTGAAGTTAAGAATAAATCAGCAAACCTTTTAACTGAGGATCAAGTCTTTGATTTATAATGCATTATTTCACTCCGGTTTTAAAAAAGATATAAAAAAATTGTCGTCTAATATAAAAGATGAATTAAAAGAACTGATTCAGGAAATTAAAGAAAATCCAAATGATGCAGAACAATTATCAGATAGTCTTGCAGGAATTTTCAGAAGAAAATATGTCATTGGAAATGTGGATTATCGACTTTCATATACGATCGAAAACGACAACATAATATTTTTGATGTTTAAAACAAGAGAAAATTATTATAAATATTTAGAAAGAAGAATTAAATAAATGGGGCTGTCCAAAAAGATTTAGGGGGGAATGACGACTTTTTGGACAGCCCTGTGAATTACGTAGCATAAGCGGTTAACTTCGACTAACATGGCATACAAGGGTACAGCGGATTACCGCCTTCAACCTAAGGCGCCCTTTGAGATTTTTTCTATTTTATGGTTGATTTATTTTGATATCAATCGTCGAAAAATGCTGAGATTTATTCGGATGTTAGAAGATATTAGGTATTTTCGGGAGCGAGCGAGTTATTTCTCCATTTCTGAAAATTCGTTATTTGCAAGTCCTATTACTCCCTGTTTAAGTTTTTTTTGAGTAATATAAGTAAATATAGTTTTGTGAATTTTATTATTGATTTTTTGATTAGTATTCGGATTATCCTTGTCGAATCTTTTTGAATAAAACATCGTTCTTTTTAATATTTCTTTGTTTGAATAACCGACTCTGTTTATATATTCCATCGCAATCATAACGTCGGCGTCTTTGATATTCGGATGAACGACGTTTATTTTTTTGGAGGCGTCGACTTTATTCTCTTTGATAAGTTTATCGTAAAGCCGCGTTCCGGGAAGCGCTTCAAGTGGACTGATAACAGGAATTATATTATTTTCAAGACAAAATTCCAAAGTTTTATAGTAAGAGTCGATCGTATCTTCTTCATACCCAATTGCGAACCAGCCGGAAATGAATATTCCTTGATCTTGAATGAAGCGGATATTCTCTTTCATTCTCTGCAAATAGTCGTCTCCCGATCCGGCGCCCATCTTATTTATAGTTCCGCTTTTTTTCAGAACCTCGAAGTTTATAGATTCCATACCGATAGCCGCGTAGAGAAATCCGGCTTGCGCCGCTTTTTTAATAACAGCCCGATCTTTTTCCGTCGACGCTGCGTCGAGATTCGCCTGTCCCGTCCAGAAATTTACTTTTTTAAGAGCGGCGATTTTTTCGTATAATTCTAAATAGTAGTCGTAATTATTAGCTCTGCCGAAAACCGTATCGTCAAGCAGGTAGTAGTAGTTTTTAAAACTAGCGATTTCTTTAACAACGTCGTCGACCGAACGAAGCCGAATATTTTTTCCGAAAAGTTTTGAAACCGAACAGAAATCGCAGTCGATCGGACACCCTCGCGACGCAAAAACCGTATCAAAAGTATATCTTCTATTATAAATATACCGAGCCGCAATCGGGACTTTCGATAGATCTAGGAATTCTCGTTCTTGATATTTTGAATAACTTTTGTTGTCAAATTCGACGGGCGAACTAATGTAAAAATTCTTCAACGAACTATTTTTTAAGTCGTCCAACAACATCGGCCAAAGCCCTTCGGCTTCTCCTATAACTACCGCGTCGGCGTGAAGAATCGCTTCGTAAGGGGAACTTGACATTTCTGGACCGCCCAAAACTACTTTGACCCCTCTTTTCCGAAATTCGTCGGCGATACGGAAGGCCGTAATTTTCGCCGTGATCCGAGAACTTATGCCAACCAAATCGGCAGGTTTATCGAAGTCGATATCTTCTCCGGCGAGCATATCGACAAAAGTATAATCATGCTCCGGGGCGGACGCGGCCAAGAGAGGTAATGAGAGCGGCATAAAAGGATCGGTCTTTTTTAAAGGATCTTTTGGACTAGCCGCTAATATAAGAGTTATTTTCATAATTTTTTAAGATAAATAAGCGTCGTCTTTCAAGAAACCGGCGTCGTTACAATATTTTGGATAATTCCAATTCCCAGTTTTTTGCAAGCAACTCTAGTTTGATGATTTCATTTGCAAACACTTTTCCATCAGCCGTTATGATCTCGACGGAATATTTAATAAAATCAGTTTTTTCGCTATTAGTTAAATTTTGAGTTAGATAAGCGATCGCCTGGGCATATCGTTCAATTTCTGAATTTATCGGATTTTCGACTACCCCTTTAATTATTTTATCTACGTCGCCTAATAGTCCTAATTTTTTTTGTATAAATTTGATTTTATCAACCTCTTCCTTGCTGATATCGTTATCGATATAAGCAAAGTTAGCAAGAATAAGTAAATACGCTTCGTCTCTTGTCATTGTAAGCTCCTTCGAAATAGATAGCCGGCTAAACAGTCGGATATAAAGACAAATTTATATAATTTAATAATATTTAATATTTTAACAATTATCAATATTTATTTTATAAAATCTTCAAGTTTCTTTTTTGCCGATGAATATTTCATAATAACGCCCGGTCC
>JAGOCL010000098.1 GCA_017998755.1 Spirochaetota bacterium
CTATAAGATTTATGAAGCTCTATACGTTTTTGCCTCTTGAAGAGATAAAAAAATATGAGAGTTTAAAAGGCGAGGAATTACGCGATATAAAGAGAATTCTCGCTTATGAAGTAACAAAAATAGTTCACGGAGAGGAAAAAGCTCAAAACGCGCAAAATGGAGCTATGGCGGCTTTTTCCGGAGAGGGTAATATAGACCTTATGCCTTCGATTGAGATCGAAAAGTCCAGAGTTACAAACGGAATAAACGTACTAGATATTTTTGTCGAAAGCGGGCTTTGCTCTTCAAAAGGGGAGGCGAGGCGTCTTATACAACAAGGCGGAATTAGGATAAACGACGATAAAATTGACGACGAAAAAGCTGTTGTTGGAGAGTCGTTTATTACCCAAAAAGGAATATTACTGAAAAGCGGAAAGAAGAAAATTGTAAGAGTTATAATAAAATAAAAATCGGTTAGGAGGTATTTATGATTAATATTGGAAAATCTATCAGAATGGAAAGAATAATGAATAGAGAGACCGGTAAAACGGTTATCGTTCCGATGGATCACGGGGTATCGGTAGGACCGATAGAAGGCTTGATAGATATGTCAAAGACTGTCGATATGATAGCCGACGGCGGAGCAAACGCAGTTTTGGGTCATATAGGACTGCCAAAATACGGTCATCGTCATCATGGGAAAGACATAGGATTGATATTGCATCTATCCGCTTCAACTTCATTATCGCCTTATCCGAACAAAAAAGTTCTGGTTAATACGGTAGAGAACGCTCTAAGGTTGGGGGCCGACGGTATATCTATTCACATTAATATTGGGGACGAATACGAGTCGGATATGTTAAGGGATTTTGGAAGTATAGCTATCGAGTGCTCTTATTGGGGGATTCCTTTAGTAGCTATGTTGTATCCGAGAGGTCCGAATATTACAAACGAGAAGGATCTGGAATGCGTGAAAATTGCGGCTAGAGTCGGAGCGGAATTGGGAGCGGATTTTGTCAAAACCAACTATACAGGATCTCCAGAGACTTTCAGAAAAGTAGTCGAGGGGTGTCCCGCTCCGGTATTAATCGCCGGAGGGAGCAAATTGACCGACGAGGAGACTTTTAAAATGATCGAGGGCGCTATGCAAGCCGGAGCAAAGGGGTTGTCGATAGGAAGAAACGTATTTCAACACAAAAACCCAACTGCTTTTGTTAAAGCGGCTTGTATGATGGTTCATAACAATATGTCTGCAAAAGACGCTATGGATTATCTGAAAGATAACGGTAGGTAAGATAAAAAGAATAAAAAAAAGAGGCAGTCTAAACAGACGGCCTCTTTTTTTATTACCACTCAAATATCAGTTCTTCAACTTTAAACTTTTCTTTTTGTTCTTCCGAGAGAACGTCGACAACTTTGTATCTGCCGCCGAAAGCGTTTTTTGGAACGTATAGTTTTACTTTAAACGCTTTTCCGTTTTTGAAAATAACGTTGGCTTGCGGGGTAGTGGAACGGTCGTTATCTACTACTTGTTTGGCTTTTCCGTCAAGAAAGAAAGAGTTGGGAAGGTATGATTGTTTCGGTTTGTTGTCGCTGTAATAATTTAAGATAATCCCTTTATTTGTATAAATAACAGTATCTATCATAATGTTTCTAGTAAAAAAAGTATCGATAGGTACGCTTTCTTCTGAGAAAACAGAAAACTGACAAACAGATATTAATAAAATCGATAATATAAATAATTTTTTAAACATAAAAATAATCCTCCTAAAAACTTATCGTAAAAATCAGACCAATATCTTTAATATTATAATTATATTTAATTAAAATCAATAAATTTATTCAAAAAATATTTTTAATATAATTATTCGATTCCGATAGCTTTTAAAACCTCTTTCATAGTATTCAGAGCCGTTGCGTTCGCTTTTTCAGCGCCATTTTTCAGTACCGATACTATGTAATCTTTGTTATTTTTTAGATCAAAATATTTTTTTCGTATGTCTTTAAAATAAAATAATATCTTTTCTAAAAGTTCCTTTTTTGCGTTTCCGTAGCCGTACCCCCCGGATAAAAATTTATTTCTCATTTCTTCTATCTCGCTTTTAGATGAAACCAAACAATATAATGCAAAAACGGGGGAATTATCCGGATTTTTAGGTTCTTCTAATGGAGTAGCGTCTGTAACAATCTTCATTACCTGCTTTTTAATTGTTTTTTCGTCGTCAAATGGCGATATGGCGTTATCGTATGATTTGCTCATTTTTTGACCGTCTATTCCCGGAACTATTGCCGTTTCGCTTTGTATAACCGGTTCGGGGAGTTTTAGTATTTCTCCGTAAAGATTGTTGAATTTGATCGCAATATCGCGAGCGACTTCGACGTGCTGTTTCTGATCTTTACCCACCGGCACGATGTCCGATTTATAAATAAGAATATCCGCCGCCATTAAAACGGGATATGCAAAAAGCCCGTGATCCGGGGCAATCCCTTTGGCAATTTTATCTTTAAACGAATGGCATCTTTCAAGAAGTCCCATTGGAGTGAGAGTCGATAATATCCACGATAGTTCGCATACGCTTTTTACGTCGGATTGCTTGAAGAGATTTACTTTTTCGGGATTAAGCCCTATGGATAAGTAGATATTAGCCACTTCGATCGTATTTTCAAGCAATACTTTAGGATCTTTAATTGTCGTCATAGCGTGATAATTAGCTATAAATACGTAAGATTCATAATCGTTTTGAAGCTCGACAAATTGTTTCATAGCTCCAAAATAATTGCCTAAATGAAGTATACCCGAAGGTTGTATGCCGGATAACAATCTTTTTTTTTCAATCGTCATTTATTAGTCCTTATAATGAATATAGGCGCTATAAAACAGAAAAATATTTTATAGCGCAAAAATAAATTACAACTATTTCAATAAAAATAAAACAACGTAGCCGGTAGATATGGCAAGCGTAATTAACATAATGAAAAAGCCGTATTTTGTAAATTCCAAAAACGATATTTTATACCCGCTTTTACCTGCGAGCCCGGCGCTGACTACGTTAGCCGACGCGCCGATAAGCGTCCCATTACCGCCGAGACACGCCCCGAGAGATAGCGACCACCATAAAGGCAGTACTTTCGCGGCCGCTTCGGCCAAAGGAATATTAAGATTCTGAGAAATTTGCGTCGTCATATCCTGAATAAGAGGTATCATCGTCGCAACGTAAGGTATATTATCGACAAACGCCGAGAAGAATCCTGAAAACCAGATCATGACGATTGAGGTAACTTTTATATCTCCCCCCGTTAAACTTAATAAAAACTCGGCTAACTTTTTTATCAGTCCCATTTCGACAAGGCCGCCGACTAAGATAAAAAGTCCGATGAAGAAAAATATTGTTCCCCACTCGACTTCGTGGAAAAACTTTTCTACTTCCTCTTTACCCGCCAGTATCATTAAAAGAGAAGCGCCCGCCAGAGCTATCGTCGCCGCTTCGAGATGTAATAAGCTATGTAATAAAAATCCGACAATTACCATTCCGAGAATGATTAATGATTTAACCAGTAGAGTTTTATCTTCGATAGATTTGGATTCGTCGAAGTCCATAATTCTCGCTTTTTTCTCAAAAGAAACGACGAGCTTTTTTCTAAATATAAAATAAGCTATAAAAAGAAATACGAAAAGAATTACTATAATTACAGGGCCTACGTTAATAAGAAAATCCATGAAACTCAAATTCGCCGCGCTACCGATCATAATATTCGGCGGATCTCCTATCAAGGTAGCCGTACCGCCGATATTAGAAGCTATGGCTTCGCATATAACAAACGGAATAGGCGAAACTCCAAGTTCTACCGCGATCAATATACTAACGGGAGTCAGTATTAATACTGTCGTAACGTTATCTAAAAATGCCGAAAATACGGCGGTAATAACGGATAACATCAATAGTATCTTAATTGGATCGCCTTTTACGGCTTTTGCCGCTTTAATCGCCACGTATTGAAATAATCCGGTCCTTTTTGTTATACCTACAATTATCATCATACCTATTAAAAGAAAGATTACATTCCAGTCGATCTCTTCGAAAGCTTTCTCTTGAGATACTATACCGAGAATTATAAATAACGACGCCCCTAATAAAACTGCGACCGTCTTATTAAATATCTCGGTGGTCATTATCACATATACTATAAAAAAAATAGCTAAAGCTATTATAACTTGAATACCCATAATTACACCCTCAATACTTTTTTCAATAAATCCATATAGCTTACGATTCCAATGATTTTTTTACCTTCAACGACGGGAAGTTGTCTTTTATTGTTTTGAGTAATTTCCAGAGCTACTTCGATAATTGAAGAATTTTCCGGTAGTTTAAAAGAGGGCTTTTTCATTATCTCTTTTACTTTGATTTTATCTTCATTTTTAAGCAGTTCTTCAAACGGCTCGAATGAGCTTAAAAATTTCAAACTGCCGATCATAAGCGCGTAATTTGGAATACCGACTTTCAATACTTCCGTTATCGTTACTTCGCCGATAAAATCGTCTTTTTCGTCGACTACAGGAACATAACTGATATTATGTTTGTAAAAAATATCGCATAACTCTTTTAACGTCGTCTCAGGCGATACTTTGAGTACGTCTTTTGACATTATATCTCCGACGGTCAGATCTTGTTTGATTTTAATATTTTCAATCGCTGAAAAAAAATCAGAATGACTTTTACTCGATGTAACCTTTTCAAAAAGTTCTTTGTTTTGAGATATTTGCGCAAAAGCCGACAAGGTTCGCAAATAGGTGTTTGACGCCGATTTAGATATAATGGATAAAACTACAAACTTAATCGGAATCCCGTTCTCAATAACAGGATTGGTTAAAACTGCGACTCCGATAAATAAATCGTTAAAATTTTCTAAACGAGCGTGCGGTATAGCCATTCCGTTGTCAAACACAGTTCCGCCTAGTTTCTCCCTTTCGTTAATAAGAGAAATAACTTCTTCTTTTTTTTGTTGAATTTGACGGTTTTTGAAAATAGCGTCTAACAAAATCGATATAACTTCGTTTTTTGATTCGACTTTGTCTATGATTTTAACAAAATTTTCTTGCAATATACTGGAAAGTTTCATATTTGCCTCCAAAAAAATACGACGCAAATTTTAAATAAAAAATTTAAAAAAATCAATATAAATATAGAAGATTGTCAAAGCGTGAAGGCGAGATTTTTAAGATTTAATAACCCGAATTTCGATTTACAAAATTGTACAAAAGTTTAACCACAAAGGACACGGAGATCACGAAGGAATTAACCTTTTTTTCTGTTATTTTTGTATTTGCTTCGTGTTTTTCGCGCTCTTCGTGGTAACAAAATCTAAATCGAATTTCGCGTTAATAAATATTGTTTTAAATTAAAAAAAACACATATGTGTCAATTTTTTTATCATTGCTATACCGCTCCGAAAAGAGTTTAAATACGCAAATATTTTGCGCCGATTTGACAAATAGAAAATATTGTGTTGTTTTTTCAATTATGTTATGATAGTATAAAAGAAAACTACGGAGGAAAAATGGATCTTGGCGATCTTCCGGAGCTAGACGACTTTTTTAACTCGGCGCCTCATGTCGTTAAACAATCTGAAGAGATAGTATCCGGTTCGATATTTATACAATTTTCAAAAGAAAAAGACTCTTGGATCGACGCAAGATTTATTAATATAGCTATTGCGGGGATTGGCATTCATTTGGGATTGCCTTTAAAATCCGAATTAAACTCCTTAGAGCTAAGGAATTCGCGGATAAAATTCTTAAGAAAGGAGAACGATCTCGATATAGTTTTAAAAGAAGTTCCCGTATTAGTGAGATGGCAAGAGAAGGATAGTATAACGGGAATGTTGAAAGTAGGGCTACATTTTGACCGCGAAAGTATAAACGATCCCATTTTTACTAACGTTTTGAAAGAGCTGAAAGAAAAAAGCGTTAAATAATTTGTCGAGGTTGGGGATGAATATATTAGTTGCTCTCGGCGATCCCGACTTTGCCGACAATATATCTACTGTTTTAGAAAACGAAGGTTATAATTTGACAGTCTTAAATAATTCCGAGCAAATTTTGGATGCTTATAAACGAAAAGTATTTGACGCGGTAATATCAGACCTGAAACCTTCGGATAATAACGGAATGGAGTTGATAAAAAAGATAAAAGATTACGATTATTTGGCTAAGATTATAATATTTACCGCTAAAGGGGATACGATAACGGCTTTGGAGGCGCTTAATAACAAGGCGTACTCTTGTTTTGAGAAACCTGTCGATTATAACGAATTATCAAGCGCATTAAGTCGAATCAAAAGCGGCGCATCAGAAACGTCCTGTTGCGTTAAGGACTATGACCGCATGAAAGTCGAACACGCTAAATTAAAAGAGCTGTTTGATAATATCAGGAATAATACCGAAAAATAGCGCGGAACAAAAGATTCCGCTTCGCGAAAAATATTATCATTGCAATAAAAAACTTATCCTTCGACGCCGTAGATAACGTTCGATTTAATCGACGAAGCGTGAATTTCAAATCCTTTAATGAGACCGTTTAGTATTTGGGCCTGACCGGATAGGTTTGCAATAGCTTCTTTCATATTCTGAGTGTCGCTGTTAATATTTTTTGTTAATTCTCCAATTTTGCTTACGCTATCTTTCAAACTTGTCGTAGTATCGGACTGGGCGTTGATATCGTGATTTATATCCGACATAATATCTTCGGTAGATTTGATTGACGATACTATTTTTGACAGGGCTTTTTTTGCTTTTTCGCTCGCTTCAACCCCTTTTGCTATTGATTCTACCGTAGTTTCTACCGTTTGATATATTGTTTTTGTCGCTTTAGAGCTGGATTCCGCTAAATTTCTGATTTCAGATGCAACGACTCCAAATCCTTTCCCCTCTTCGCCGGCGTGAGCCGCTTGTATAGCCGCGTTAAGAGCTAATAAATTGGTTTCGTCGGCAATATCGCTTATAAAATTCATGGTTGCGATAATCTTTTCGGACATCTCATTAATTGTATTCATCTCCTCAATAAGCAATAATATTTCGACCGAGCTGTTGTCTGCTTCTTTTATTGAAGTTTTTGTATTTTCATAAGCGGATTCAACGTTATTCTTAACATTTTTCATGGATTCGTTCAGAGAAGTCGCCGATTTATCAATTCTTACTACGGCGTCTTCCTGTTGATCGGTTTTATTTGCCATAGACGAGGCAAAATAGTTAAGCGCGTCAGAGTTTCCTACCATATCCAGAACAGACAACTCTACTCTTGTAACCATATCCGATACTTCTTTTATGACTTTATCGATGGGTTCGGATAGAGGTCCAAGAGATTTTTTTAGATCTTCGTCGTTTTGAATATCAAAAGACAATTTGCCCTTAGCGACTTCATATAGTATACTTTCCGCCCCTTTGATTTTTGAATTTGAGTCGATAACTGAGACGACGTATATGTAAAATGAGGTAATTATAGTAAAAATCAGATAGAATGGAATAATTACAATCAAATTCTTAAGAAAAAAAGACAAAATATATAGAGTCGAGAAAATGACGATGGGAAGAAATCCGTATTTCAAGAAAACAAGTAGTCGGCTTTTTATTTTTGAAGTTTTCGAATATTTTTTTATTACTTTAGAATCGCCGTTTTTCTTTGATTTTTGATCTTTTTTATCTTCTTGTTTCGGCGTATCGTCTTCTAGCGAAAGAGGCGAGCGTTCTTCAACCTTTTCCGAGCTTTCTCCGGCTAATTGAGCCTGCAACTGTCTTATAAAATCTTCTTCATCGCCGGGATTAAACGACATTCCGTCTTGCATATTGCTCATTAATATATCTCCAAGTTACATATTTAATTAATTATCGGTATAAGTTAAAAAAAATTATACATTATTCTCAACAATCTTAAATTCAAATCTAATTGAATCGCTTTTAAATTTTGTCGAAAACAATTCATAAATATTTAATAATTCATTATCTTGTTTGTAATAAACGAAATATTCAAATTTCTTAACTTCTTCGTAAGTTCCCAATTTATTTAAGTCGCTTTTGTAAGTCGATACTAAAAAGCCGGATTTGATCCCGTTTTCCGAGAAAAATTGTTCAACCGTTTTTTTTGCGTTTATAAAGTCTTCCGTAAATTTTACAGTTAAGCATATCTTTTTATTTTTATCTATAAATCTTTTTGTTAAGATAAAAATTGCGGCGATAAAAAAAATCGAAATAACCGATAATACGTAATTGCCCAATCCGATCAGAAGACCGTTTATAATAGTAAAAAGAATAAACGTTATACCTTTTTGATCGGTTAGAACCGAACGGAATCGAACGATGCTA
>JAGOCL010000099.1 GCA_017998755.1 Spirochaetota bacterium
ATTTAAAAGGGGTAACGTCAATAATAGCCCCATCTATAAAAGCAAAAAATTATTATAGCCAGTTAGTTCCGCATACTCATATAGAGATTATTCAAAATGGAATTGACGAACAGAAATTCAAGTCGTCAAATATCACCGATAATGAGATATTGCAATTAAGAAAAGAATTTGGGCTTAAGAAAAATGATTTAATTCTTATTTTTGTCGGTAGAATTGGCAGGGAAAAAAGAGTTATGGAACTACTAATATCTTTATCGCCTGTAATAAAATCTGCTAATAACATAAAAATACTATTTGTAGGCGACGGACCGCAATTAGAAGAATTGAAAAAAAAAGCGACAGAAATGAATCTTGCCAAAGAGGTAATATTTACCGGCTTTGTAAATTGGGATATAGTTTATAGACTCTATTCAATATCCGATATTTTTGTAACGGCATCTTTAAGCGAAGTTCATCCAATGACTTTGATAGAGGCCTCTATGTGTAGATTAGCCATCGTTGCTCGGAAGGACGATAGTTACTTAGATCTGGTAAAAGATGGAGTAAATGGATTTTTAGTAGAAAACGACGAAGATATAACAAATAAAATAGAATTGATTACAAAAGATGAAAACTTATTAGATAGTTTTAGAAATGAAAGTTTTTTGATCTCAAAACAATTTTCATCGGAAAATCACGTGGCAAGAGTTGAGGAATTTTACCAAAGAGTTTTAGAAACATATCCTAACAAAATAGATTAATATTTTTATTTTGTTAAACATAAATAGTAAGTTATTAATTCTAAAAAATATGTAATTAAAAGGAACGATTATGAATTATTATAGTACAGAGAAAAACACTCCGAATGTTAGTTTTGAAGAAGCTCTTTTTGTAGGACTTCCTCCGGATAACGGATTGTATATGCCTGAGAAGTTCCTTAAAGTCAATAAATCTATTTTTAATATAGACAATTTCAGAGATTTGTCATTTGAAATAGCCAAAACATTTCTTGACAATTTGGTAAAAGAAGACGAATTATTTAATATTATAAACGAATGTTATAATTTTCCGGTTCCGCTCGTAGAATTAAAAGAAAATATTTTTGTTTTAGAGCTTTTCCATGGACCTACGGCGGCTTTCAAAGATTTTGGAGCCAGATTTATGTCAAGAATGATGAGCTACTTTTTGAAAGGTCAAAAAAAGAAGATTACGATTCTTGTGGCTACTTCCGGGGATACGGGATCGGCCGTTGCTAACGGATTTTATAAGGTAGAAAATATCGACGTCGTCATATTATATCCTAAAGGTAAAGTATCTTTATTACAAGAAAAACAATTAACCACGCTTGGAGAGAATATAACGGCTTTAGAAGTAAACGGTAATTTTGACGATTGTCAGAGAATGGTAAAAGACGCTTTTTTAGATAGAGACTTAGGTAAAAAAATTAATTTATCGTCCGCAAATTCAATTAATATTGGTAGGCTATACCCGCAATCTTTTTATTATTTCTGGGCATATAACATATTATTTAGAGAAAAAGAAGTGAAAGAGGTTGTTTTTTGCGTCCCCTCGGGAAATTTTGGCAATCTTACCGCCGGAATATTTGCAAAGAAAATGGGGTTACCCGTTAAGAAATTTATTGCCGGAACGAATATTAACGACGTTGTTCCGGAGTTTTTATATACCGGCGTATATAATCCTAGAGCTTCAGAACAGACTCTTTCTAATGCGATGGACGTTGGCAATCCGTCTAACTTTAAGAGATTAATAGATATTTATAAAACAAAAGAAAATATGGTAAATGATATCATTGGTTATAAAGTTACAGATGCAGAAACTTTGGATACAATTGAGAAAGTATACAAAGAAAATAAATATTTATTAGATCCTCACGGCGCAGTTGGATATAAGGCGACGAATATGTATAAAAAAGATAAAACTGAGAATTTACCGGTCATATTGCTGGAAACCGCCCATCCGGCAAAATTTAAGGATTCGATCGAAAATAATTTAAAAATTAATGTCGATATTCCCGAAACATTAAAAAATTGTCTTAACAAGAATAAGAAATCGATAGAAATTGATAATAAATACAGTGAATTGAAAGAATATTTGACAAATAGATAATTTATTTTTGACAAAAAATCTTTTCAGAAGCAAATATCTTTACTTCTCCCGGCAATAATTCAAAATCAAGGTTAGATATATATCCGTCAATTATATCTTCCGGCGAATAATCTCTGATCTTTTCACTTTTTAAGACGTCGTTAAGGTTGTTTAGGACTATTTTTTGATTTTTATAAATATCTTTATTTAATATGATTAAAACTCTTTGATTATTCCATTCTTTGGTAAAACAAAATACATTCATCCAATTAAACTGATCGACTATTTGAATAGGACTTTCTTCTTTTAAAGGTAAGAAAGAATCTTTTATAAATAATATTTTTTTAATTTTATCGGAGAAATCTATACCCGTATCTTCCCAATCGGCGGGGGTTGTTTTAACTGTGTTTATAGCGTTGACAAAGCCATATTCAAAGCCTGTAGTAATCATAAAACCTTTTGAAAAAAGAGCTTCAAAGTACATTCTTTGGAAATAAGCAGATTTATTATTTTTAACGTCGCTCATTAATCTTGGAGTATCGTGAGTTTCAGGAAAAGATATTGAAGGAGCGATATTTCTCGTTATATTATATTGCTCAAGGCACCAAGAATCGTTAAAATTCCACCATTTTGAGGAGTTAAAAATATAATCAAAGCCGCAATTCGATAAAGTCTGTATTTGCATCGGAGTACAGCCAAGCGTTTCTGCAAGAAATAAAATATCGGGATATATTTTTTTTAAGGCGGAAATAATAAAAGACCAGAATTCTCCGGAAACTTGATATGCGGCGTCGCATCTAAATCCTTTAAAACCTAGTTTCAGGTAATATTTGCATACATTAAGTAAATAATTCCACAAATTTTCTTTATCTTCGCTTGATTCTATATTGAAAGTAGCCAAATCTCCCCATGTCGTATATTGACCGTTCTCCCATGCTCCGGGTCTTTTAACGTCTCCGTTTTCAAGTATATACCAGTTTTTATGTTCTTTTATCAGCGGAGAATCAATCGAAGTATGATTAATTACAAGATCCATAAATACGTCGATATTAGCCTCGGAACATTTTTTAATAAAAGAAGTTAATTGTTCTTCAGGAGCGGATTTATCGGTAAAAAAATTATTGTTAAATAAATAATAGTCTTTTGGAGCGTATAAACTTCCTGAAAAACCCGGATAGTGAAAAGGGTTTAAATAAATAGAGTTAAAGCCCATAGCGGCAATTTTTTTGACGCTTTTTTCCCATTCTTTTGTATTTTTATATAATTTAGGATACAGATTATATAAGTAAAGAGATTTCATGCGTTTCCTCCAAGTAACGAAACAAGTAAAGCTTTAATTGTATGTAAACGGTTTTCAGCTTGTTCAAAAACAAGCGATTGTTCCGATTCAAAAACGTCTTCAGATACTTCAAGATAATGACTTTCTTCTTCATGAGACGCAGGAAGACAATGGAGAAATATGCTATCTGTTAATCCTGTCTGATTCATAACGCGTTTATTAACCTGATAATCCTTTAATAGTTCTATTCGCTTGTCTATTCCGGGCGTATCTTCTTCTCCCATACTTACCCATACGTCGGTATATACTACGTTAGAATTTTTTACCGCATCCATTGGATCTTCAGTAAAATAAAGAGCGGCTTTACTTGATAACTTTTTCGTCGAATTGATAAAGTCGTCGGTAGGCCAAAGCGATTTAGGAGATGCGATTGAGATATCGATATTCATTTTTAAACAGCCTACTATTAAACTGCAAGCGACGTTATTTCTTGCGTCGCCTAGATAGGAGACTTTTAATCCTTCTAATTTATTAAATTTTTCTTTTATTGTCATAAGATCTGCAATAATCTGAGTGGGATGCTCTTCGTCCGTAAGTCCGTTTATAACTGGAATTCCGGAATACTCGGATAGAGTTTTTACCGTTTCTTGTTTATATCCTCTATAAATAATCGAATCAAAAATCTTTCCAAGAACTCGCGCAGTATCTCTAACGGATTCTTTCTTACCCATTTGTATATCGTTTTTACCTAAGAATTCGGCATGAGCGCCCTCGTCAAAACACGCGACGCTTGCGGCGCATCGCGTTCGAGTAGACGTCTTTTCAAACAAAAGAGCAATGTTTTTATTTTTTAATCTATGTTTGTAAATTCCGTTTTTTTTCTCATATTTTAACTGTATAGAAAGGTCTATTAATTGATTAATATCTACCTTGGTTAAATCAGTTAAAGATAAAAAACTTTTGCGGTCAAAACTCAAAATTATTCCTTTTTTTTATTTATATTATCAAATTACAAAATAAATATTAATTTGTCAATATTCAATTAATAAAATTGTAATAGTCGACAAGATTTGTAATTTTTATAAAAAGTATTTGTTTAAATAGGAAAAATCCTAACGTTTTTTGTAACGTTAGGATTAGAGATTTAAAGAGTATTATTTTAGCTATATAAACAAATTAACGTTTGATTTCTCGGCTTCTTCGAGATACGACGCGACGCCGCCGATTTTTACTTCGTCAAAAAGCTCTTCTTTACTAATTCCCATCATGTCCATTGACATCTGACATGCGACTAAATTAATTTTATTAAAGATAGCAATTTTAATCATATCTTCCAGCGAATCGACGTTCTTCGACTTCATACGCATTCGCATCATAGAAGTTCCCATGCCTGACATATTAAGTTTTGAAAGAGAAAGTTTTTTACTGCTTTTTGGAAGCATCATTCCGAACATTGATCCCATAAAGTCTTTTTTAACTTTTGGTTTCTTGCTTTTTTTAAGAATATTTAATCCCCAGAACGTGAAAAACATAGTAACTTTTTTCCCCATCGAAGCCGCGCCGTTGGCTATGATAAAAGACGCAATAGCTCTATCAAAATCGTCGCTGAATACTATAAGCGTTTTATTATCTGTTAACGCTCCGGCTCCGAGGTTGGAAGCTTTTAGCGGCGTTTTTTCTATGATCGCGGTAATTTTACCTTTTTCGTTATTTAAAGACTTTAGAGTATTGCCTGTTACCGAGCACCACGACTTAACGTCTGTAAAAAAACCGGGATCCGATGCGGTAATTTTCATCGTATCTCCAAAATTTAATTTATCAACTTCATTTTTCAATCTTAAAATAGGTCCGGGGCATTGCAATCCGCAAGCGTCAACTTCGATAGCTTTGGAATTAACGTTGAGATTTTTATCGATAAAATCAGCTTTATAAATAAGATTGTCTTTGCCTATGATATCCGAGCCAAAAATATCTTCGTTACTTTGTTTCTGAGTGAGATGCTCGTAAGTTTTATATCCGCCGGATAAGTTATAAACTTCGCTGAAACCGTTTTGTAAGAGTATTCTACATCCTAGATAAGCTCTTTGCCCCACGCTACAAAAAAGTATCAATTTCTTGTCTTTTGGAAGCTTGAATATTTTCTCTCTTAAATCGTCTAAAGGGATATTAAT
Organism: Spirochaetota bacterium; assembly: GCA_017998755.1. GTDB lineage: Bacteria > Spirochaetota > GWE2-31-10 > GWE2-31-10 > MWDO01 > MWDO01. The sequence goes on from JAGOCL010000099.1 coordinate 5,536, forward strand.
TGAATTCTCGATCGAACCAAGCGAGTATTCCTCGGAAGTTCGAACGTCTATAATCTCTATTCTTGAATGATCTTCTTTTAGAAGTTCGAAGCACTGAATTGTTTTTACTTTTCCTTTAAGGATATTTTCTGCGACAAAACCGGCAATATTCACCGGATCTTTGGCAGAAGAATAAGGGGGAGCGTAGCTATGTTCTATTTCTTCAAGTTCGTAAATTGATTTTCCGCATTTTACAAGCGTCGCTATAACGTCGATTCTTTTATCAACCCCTTCGTAACCGACTATTTGAGCGCCGAGAATTTTACCGTCTGTCGGCGAAAAAAGCAATTTGACAGTCATAGGTAAAGCGTCGGGATAGTATCCCGCATGACTCGACGAATGAGTAATTGACGAAATATAAGGAATTTTCTCTTTTTTCAATAATTTCTCGCTTGCTCCTGTTGAAGCGACGGTAAGATCGAATACTTTTGCTATCGCCGTTGCGATTGTTCCCGTATATTTTGATTTATTTCCATACGCGATGTTATCAGCTACTATTCTGCCCTGTTTATTAGCGGGACCGGCTAAAGGAACTATAGATTTTTTGCCTATAATAGGATTCATAAATTCTATAACGTCGCCTAGAGCGTAAATATCTTTATCGGACGTTTGCATATACTCGTCGACGGATACGCCTCCCGACTCTCCAATTTGCAATCCCGCATCTTTAGCCAGCGTTATTTCAGGTTTTACGCCTATAGATAAAATTACCATATCTGATAATATCTCTTTTCCGCTTTTAAGTTTGACCAATACTTTGTCGTTTTTGTCGGCAAACGAAGCTACGCCGTCTTTAAGATAGAATTCAACATTTTTAATTTTTAGATGTTGATGAACCATCGCCGCCATCTCGTAATCTATAACGTTCATAACCTGATCGGCCATTTCGACTATAGTAACTAAAATTCCTTTGTTATGGAGATTTTCAGCCATTTCAAGTCCGATAAATCCCGCTCCTATAACGACGGCTCTTTTTGGGGAATTATTGTCAATAAAATTCTTGATATTGTCTGTATCCGCAACGTCTCGAAGGGTAAATATTTTTTTATTGTCGATTCCCGGTAGCGGCGGTTTGATTGGAGATGCTCCCGGGGATAATACAAGTTTATCGTATTTTTCTTTATAAATTTCGCCGGAATCTATTTTTTTTACTTCGACGTATTTTTCATTTCTATTTATTTTTATAACTTCTTCTTTAACTCTAACGTCGATATTAAATCTTTGCTTGAAGGCTTCAGGAGTTTGAACAAACAATTTGTCTCTCTCTTTTATTTCTCCTCCGATATAATAAGGTAAACCGCAATTAGCGTATGAAATATATTCTTTTCTTTCAAACAAAATAATCTCAGTATTTTCGTCGTTTCTTCTTAATCTTGCGGCCGTTGAAGCCCCGCCTGCGACTCCGCCTACAATTAAGCATTTTGGCATAAAAACCTCCCTTTGAATCTTCATTAAATTTAAGAAATAAAATTATAAATAATATATTATTATATTATAATACAAATTAAAAAAAATCAAGCGTATTTTACAATAATTTTAAAAAAAAGGGAAATTCGGATATAACTACCAGAGCTCCCCTAATCTTAGTTTATAACGAATATTACATCATAACAATAAATTCTTTCTTGTCTCTGTATATAAAGAAATAAGCGCTTTGATTTTCATTATTTTTAAGTATATTTTCTACTTCGGCTAAATTTTTTACCGGCTTGTTATTAATCTTTGTTATAACGTCTCCGGCTTGAAGCCCCGCGTCTTTTGATATGCCGTTTGGATTAACTTTTAATATCAAAACGCCGGATTTATTTTTGTCAATTTTATATTTATCTCTTGCAGTTGCGCTAAGTTCGGCGAGTTCAAAACCGTATTTTTCAAACGCGCTCCCTTTTTCTTCTTCGGTAATTGAAGCGGTTTGAGTTTCGTCTCGAGAGCCCAAAGTAACGGGAATATTTTTAATTTCGCCGTTTCTGCTTATTTTAAGCTGGATTTTTGTTCCGGGAGGAAGATTGCCTATTGTTATAACCATATCGCCAGAGGTATGAATCTTCTTACCGTCGACTTCTAAAACTATGTCTCCGGCTAAAATACCGGCTTTTTCCGCAGGACTGTCGTCGAATACTTGATTTACTAACATTCCATAAGTAATATTTTTTAGATCGAGCGTTTTGATGCTCTCTTCGGTAAGTTCCTGAAAATATATTCCAAGATATCCGTGCTCGACTTTACCGGACTTGATAATCTGATCCGCCGTCTTTTTAGCAATATTTACCGGTATAGCAAAACCGATCCCGATACTTCCGCCGGTTTGTGAATAAATCATGCTGTTAATTCCTATTACCTCTCCGGAAATATTAATTAGCGGTCCTCCGGAATTCCCCGGATTAATCGCCGCGTCTGTTTGAATAAAGTTGGTTAAATTAACTTGATCGGAATTTATATTACTTCTACCCATGGCGCTAACTATGCCAAAGGTCATTGTTCCATATAGACCGAAAGGATTGCCTATTGCGATTACGAAGTCGCCTACCGTTATAGTATCCGAATCTCCGAATTTAGCTACCTGCAATTCGTCTTTTGTATTAATCTTTACTACGGATATATCTACTCTCGGATCGGAACCGAGAATTTTACCGTCGTAAAATTTTTTCTGATCGATGGTAATTTTTATCTTATCGGCGCCTTCCGTTACGTGATTGTTAGTGATAATAAAATAGTCAGATCCGTCTTTTTTATAAATGACTCCTGAACCAAGCCCT
>JAGOCL010000100.1 GCA_017998755.1 Spirochaetota bacterium
CCCTAGTTACTCCGCCGTGTCCAGTGTATATCCCTCCGGTATTTTCTCTAACTACGATAAAGTCTATATCTTCCGGCGTTTTATCTTTTAACGGTGTCTCGACTCCCTCGAAAAGTTTTACCGGACGTAAATTGATATATTGATCAAGCTCAAACCTTATCTTTAATAATATACCTTTTTCCAATATACCGGGTTTAACGTCGGGATGTCCGATAGCCCCCAAATAAATGGAATCAAACTTTTTTAAGTCGTTTAACACCGAAACGGGCAAAACCTCTCCCGTTCTTAAATACCTCTCGCCATTAATATCTATATCGGTAAAATTTATTTTAACATTTTTTTTAGCGCAAATAGCGGATATAACTTTTTTACCTTCGGCAATAACCTCCGGACCGGTGCCGTCCCCGCCTATAGTAGCTATATTATACATAGATAACTCCCAAATAATAAAGTATATAATTTTATATAATATTAAACTATAAAAATCAAGAATTATTATTTTTTTTTGTATTGAGTTTTACGGTTGAATCATACCCTTTTATATATAATAAAATTCTTTTTATCATATATTTGCCTGTATTTTTCAAGCGGATTGAAGCTGTTATTCAAATGAGGATTACGGCGTTTTATTCTTTCGTACCCGATATCTATCTTCTCTTTCATTATTTTTACGCAGGTCGGTAAAAGATTTTTTATATCTTCCGGTCTAAGTTTTGAATTTAATTCTATCATTCTTTCGCAAAGATTGGGATAATTATTATTTTTATTTTCATTTAGGATTATTTTATTAAAGTTATCTTTAAATCTATTCTTTTGCTCCTCGCTCATTTCGTAAAATGAGTATTCATAATTATCTAAGGAATAAAATATTTTTATAAGAAATTTTTTAAATTCGTTCTTTTTATAATACAACGTATGCATTTTAGGAAGAATTTGATTAACAATATTGATATCTCTCTTTGAAAGAAGAGATATATAGGACTTATACGAATTAACGTTGTATTTCATCTCTTTTGAACTATCTAAAGTAACGCTTTTAATTGTATACAATTCGTCAATATTTCGAGCGGGTCTTCTTTTTTCAGGATAGTACAGCCATTCTACTCTTTGTTGAAATTCATAATTGAAGCCCGATCTGAAATTGAGTTTATTATCGAAATAAATCTTAAATCTGGACTTATCGATTTGTTTATTAATTATCTTCAAACAATCTACTATATACTTAGAAATTTCTTCTTTACCGAGCGCCGGATTATTTTCATGACACAACTCTATAAGATTAGCGTCTTGATAATAACTTATATATTTCCTAAAATTTTTCATAAACAGACGCTTATCAAAATTTTCACGACTGAGACTCATTCTCCTAAAAACGTCGAGACCTCTAAATAATCCTACCATCAATTTATAACCGTTTTTTTTCTCATGATAAATATCGATAAGAGTCTGTATTAATGAATTTCTAAATATTATACGCTGTTGTATCTCGTTTTTATCGATTTGAGTTCTTTTTAAGAAATTTGTTTTTGTTACTTTGGCGATTTCTTCAATAGAATTGTCGCGCGAATAGCTCTCGACGTCGCCGTAAGCGCCATAATCATCAGTTTTATCTAAATTGTTCGGCAATATTTCTAACAAGTTTTCATTTTGAGCGTCGTTTTTTATTATAAAATCGCCGATTGACGATTCGGTATCTAGAGTTTCGCGCTCGATAATCTTAACAAATTTAGAAAAATCGCCCCTATTTCTGGGTATGAGATCGATATAATTTCTAAGCGTTATCAGATGTTTTTGCAGTTCGTAAGCCGACGATTTATAACTGTTTGAGGCAAGAGAAGCGACTAAAAGATCCAGATGATTTGCGTAATTGTCGAAGAATAATACCGTATCTAAAAAATTTTCATTATCCTCTTCAACTTCCCGTAAAAAAAGATTGATCTCTTCAATATTTGAAACCAGATCAAATTCTTCTTTAAATTTTATTATAGAATCCATACCGGAGAATTTGGAGATAATAAATATTTTATTAAAACCGCGCGAAATATTATTCATATAATTATTATATCGAAAAAAAATAGTAATAAAAAAAGATTTTTATAAATTATCTTAAAAATTTTCTCTCAAATTCGTTGTAATCAAGAATTTTGAAAAAGCTGTCAAGTTTTACAGTTTTAAACAATTGTAGCACTCTATCAGAAACTTTTATAAGTATAAAATTCTTTCCGCCGTTTTTAGCCAAATTTAAAGACTGCACGAGTTTGCCTATCCCTGAAGAATCGACAAAATTTACTTCCGACATATCTATAGCTATGGTTTTGACTTTATCTTTAAAAAAAGGAAATACATTTTCCTGAAATAACTGGAGATTAACAATAGTAAAATCTCCTTTAAGTTTTACTATCTTAGCCGAATCTTTATCCGTTATCGATAATTCCATCTTTATCTTCTCCTATCTTATAATACTATTCAACAAAAAAAATGCAAGTATGTCAATAAAAAAAATGAAAAAAATGTAGATACTATTAAAATTTTTCCTTTTTTAAGCTTTTCTTTAAGATTTTACAGTTCTCTGTTGATTTATTTTTTTAATTAAAATAGTATATTGAACAAATTAAACAAACGATCTAACGAAATTTTTCTATACATGTCAATACGGTTCGTTTGGACTTTGAAAAAGGAATACTTAAATGACTAAATATAATGTACGCGAAGATTATAAAAAATTGAATATATACGTCCCAATGATTAAACCGCTTTTTCCCTTAATGCGCTACGCTACGCGTAAGCTTTATGATATGCAAAAGATAAAAAGCGGCATAAATCATAAAAAATTGTCGATAACCGGCTACAAAGAGTATCAAATCCCGATTGAGATATTCTCTCCGATGGAATGCGACGAAAAAGCGCCTTGTTTGTTATTTATACACGGAGGAGCTTTTGCTTTACCGGCGACCGATTTTCATAAGAAGTTAATATGCGATTATATTTTAGCGATCAATTGTCGCATAGTTTTCGTCGATTATAGATTGGCGCCAAAGTATCCTTTTCCTTATGGAATTGAAGATTGTTATTCGGCTTATAAGTGGATTATCGATAACGCAGATATCAGCGGTTTTGATTTAAATAAGATCGCTATATACGGAGACAGCGCCGGCGGAGCTTTGGCGGCGTCCCTAACGCAAATTATAAGAGATCGTATTCTACAACCTCCATTATTTCAGGCGCTTATTTATCCTGTTGTCGATTCGCGGATGGAGACCGAATCAATGAAACAATTTGTAGATACGCCGATATGGAATCAAAAATTAAATAAAAAAATGTGGCGTTTTTATTTAGGAAGCCAAACAAACGCGCGCTATGAATACGCTTCGCCTATGGCGGCAAAATCGTTTAGCGACTTACCGCAAGCTTATATTGAAGTAAACGAATTTGATTGCTTGAGAGACGAAGCGATAGAATACTATAAAAAACTAAAAAGCTCCGGCGTTAACGCGGTTATAAATCAATTGCAAGGAACTATTCATGGATTTGAATTGAATTATGAAAGCGCTTATACGCAAAGCGTTATTAATGATAGAATAAATTATATGAAAGAAAAATTTAAAAATTAAACTTAAGAGGTTTATTATGAATATTATGATAACCGGCGGATATGGGAATATCGGAATAGCCGTTATAGACGAATGTTTAAGGATAAGTCCAACGGCATGAATTATTTCTATAGACAATAATATCGGTAAAATAAAGGATTATAAAAAAAGTTAAATATTTATTGACTTAAAGATTATATAAGTTATATTTCCCTTCTTAATATGCAGAATCTTCAGAATTTATTAAATAAAGAACAATTTTTATCCGTAACTCGTCAAAAAGGAACTTCGTTAATAATAGCCGGAGCGGGTTCGGGAAAGACCAGAGTTATTACTTACAAAATCGCTTACTTAATTGAGAAGGGAGTCGCGCCAGGCAAAATATTAGCCGTAACTTTTACAAACAAAGCGGCTAGAGAGATGGGGCAAAGAGTAACTGAGTTAATCGGTAGAATGAAAAACCCGCCGATGGTTTCGACTTTTCACTCTTTAGGTTTGTATATATTAAAAACTGAAATTCAAAAGCTTGGATACGGTAAGAAATTTTCAATATACGACGATAAAGATTGTCAAAAAATGTTAAAAGATATAATCCATGAACTTAAACTTCCTGAGGACTTATACGACGTTTACGAGATTTCTTTTAAAATCAGTCTTATGAAAATGAATCTAAAAACGGAAGTATTAGACGAGAATCTAAAAAAGATTTACGTAAAGTACGAAGAATATCTAAAACTTCACAACGCTGTGGATTTTGACGATTTGATTAAATTGCCGCTCGAATTATTCGACTCTTTCCCGGATGTTCTACAAAAATACCAAAAAAAATGGGAATATATACTTGTAGACGAATATCAAGACACGTCTCTTATGCAATATCAGTTTATAAAAAAAATCGCTATTACTCATAAAAATCTATCGGTAGTAGGAGACGACGATCAGTCGATATATTCTTGGAGAGGCGCCAATTCAAATAATTTTACAATGCTTGAAAAAGATTTCGAGCCCGTATACGAAGTGCGGCTGGAACAAAACTATCGATCGACTACGACAATTCTCGAAGCGGCAAATGCTATAATAAAAAACAACTCTACGCGAAAAGAAAAAAAATTGTGGACGGATAGAGGCGTCGGCGAGAAAATTAGTTTTTATGAAGCCGAAAACGAAGAGGAAGAGGCGGCTTTCATCAGAGATCAGACGGTAAGATATATTAATGAAGGTTATAAATATAAAGATATAGGAATACTGTTCAGAATGAACTCCCAATCGAGACCTATCGAAGAATCGTTTAGAGAATACGATATTCCATATAAAGTCGTCGGTTCCAGAAAATTTTTCGACCGACCCGAGATAAGAGACGCGCTAAGTTATCTAAGATTTCTTGCTAATACAGACGACGAAGTGGCTCTTCATAGAATAATTAACAATCCCAAAAGAGGTATTGGAAATACGACAATTCAAGCGCTAATGGAGTTTTCTAAAGAATACAAATGCCCGGTATTTGCTTCGATCAAAGCTTTTATCGAGAACAATACGCTTGGAAATAAAACCTCCTCTTATTTGGAAGATTTTGTAAAGCTTATCGAAAAATACCGCGAAATGGTCTTTAAACCTAAAAATATCGCTAAGACTTTAAACAAATTGATCGAAGAGATTGATTATCGAAGTAAATTGCTCCTTGAAGTAAAAAATTTAAAAAAAGTCGTTCAACGAATGAACAATCTTAATCAATTAGTCCAGTCCATCTCAAGATATGAGTTTAATCCGGATAATTTTGATCCTAATATTTTTGAATACCTTCAAAGAGTTACTCTTATGCAAAAAGAAGACGATAACGACGATAAGGACAATCAGGTTAATATGATGAGTATTCACTCCTCTAAGGGACTCGAATTTAAAATTATTTTCATAGTCGGGGTCGAAGACGGCCTCATACCTCATGCAAAATCCGCGGAAGAAAACGGTAATGAAGAAGAGGAGAGACGCTTATTCTACGTCGCCGTTACAAGGGCGAGAGAAAAATTGTTTCTATCTTACCCTAAAACAAGAATAAAATTTTACGAAACTCTACATAAAACGCCATCCCCTTTTCTGAAAGAAATTCCTGAAAATCTTATCATAAAAATCGGCGACGCCGAAGACGATAATACCGCTGAAGAAAATATTTTTTCTAACCTCTTAAAACGTTTAAACAAAAAAGACGAGGCGTCGGCTGTAGCTTCGTCTTAAAAACGCCCTTTTCGTTTTAAATCTATTTAAAAAATTCATAAATTATTATAATTTTTTAAATTTTAACATTATTTCAAATAACAATTGACTTTAATCGTAGAAATTATAACATACTCAATGGATCTACGCTTATCTTATCTTGAAGCAAGGATTTCTGAAATCCCGCGGCGTTCGTTTCGTTTGAAACCGAATGTTTCGGTAAGACAAGACGATCCAAATTTTAGACGCAGGTATAAGGTTCGATTCCTTAAACGAAGGCGACTTCGTTTAGCTCATTGGCAGAGCGGCGTCCTTAATTAGGCGAGTCGTTAGGGGAGATCCTGATCCGGCTTAAGTCGGGTCGGTATGTTTATCGCTTTGAGTACGAGCGGATACCGTTGTAAAATTATTTTCAACTATTAAGGAATCTCGGCGCGATTTATTTTTACCGTCAGTTTGCGCGGATTTTTTGAAGCGCAAACAAAGTAAACAATTGTCGCGCCGGCTCTGAAATACTTGGAAATTTTATTACAGCTAAAGCGAGTTCCCGTTATAGGCGTACGGGTCAAACCTTTCGACTTTTATTTTCAGGAGGTATAAAATGATTATTAATGAACAGGAACGAGGATTTCTTTTTAAGAACGGTAAGTTTCAAAAATTTCTTGAGCCGGGTAAATATTTTGCTCCGCTAATGAAAAACGCTGAAATAAAAGTTGTAAATATCAATAAAAGATTCTTCATCAAAGGTTTCAATATAAATAAATTTCTTGAAAATCCTGAAATTTCAAAATATTTAGACGTAATAGAAGTCGCAGATAACGAAATTGCCCTACACTATTCCGACGGAGTATTTTCTAAAATTTTAAAAAGGGGAAAATACGCTTACTGGAATATTTTAAAGAGACATAATTTTCAAAAAATATCTTTAAATAATTCAGAACTTCCAAACGACGTCGATATTTCTATATTTTCCGACGAAAGCGCCGCAAAATTTATTGATACGACAATTGTAGAGAGTTATGAAACCGGCTTACTATTCCATAACGGCGTATATCAGAAAAACCTCCCTCCGGGAAAATACAATTTCCTCAAAGGCAACGTTACGGCGAAGATTGAAAAAGTCGATATGAGGCAAAAACAAATCGAAATGAACGGTCAAGAGATAATGACCGAGGATAAAATAACGTTACGTTTGAATTTTGTTTGCCGTTTTAAAATAGTAGATCCATATAAAGCGTTGATAGAAATAAAAGATTTAGAAGGTCAGCTTTATATTCTGTTGCAGTTGATTTTAAGAGAATATGTCGGTTCAATAAAACTTGACGACTTGCTTTTAAAAAAAGAGGAAATCGGGAATTTTGTACTGCGACAATTGTCCGAAAAAAAAGATAGTTTTGGAGTAGAGTTTTTATCAGCCGGACTAAAAGACGTAATACTCCCCGGCGAAATAAAAGATATCCTCAATAAAGTTCTTATAGCTCAAAAAGAGGCGCAGGCGAACGTTATCATGCGTAGAGAAGAGACCGCTTCGACTCGAAGTCTGTTGAATACCGCAAAGCTTATGGAAGAAAATGCGGTATTATATCGACTAAAAGAGATGGAATATCTTGAAAAAATATGTTCTAAAATTGGGAATATAAATTTAGGCGACAATTGTTCTCTAAAAGACGAAATTAATAAACTTATTGGAAACAAAACTCAATAACCGAGCAATATATTTTTAGCTTCGGATAACTTTTTAAAGCGCTCGGGATCCCCCCCTAAATCGGGGTGATATTTTTTTGATAGTTCTCTATAATTCTTTCTAACTACGCTCGGGGATATTTTGTTTAGAGCCGTTTCCATGATGAATTTACATAGGACTTTTTTATATTTAGACGATATACAATTGTCGTATTTATTTTTAAAATCCTCCATAAAATTCTCAATGATTTCGCTCAATTCTATATTCGAAATCTTAATAAGCGTTTCGGCTTTTTTTACTGAAATCGGGAAAAAATATTTTCGCCAAAGGGTAATTTTTTTATTTCGCTTTTTCTCGTCCTCAAGTAACGATTTAAGAATTATTTTTTTGGAACTGCTTAGATTATTTAATATTTTTCGGATACTATCCTCTTTTTTCTTTTTTACAGCGCTTGTTTCGGCTAGATATTTTTTTTTCATTAAAAGAAAAAGTGGAAAAAAAGCGTTGGCCGGTAGTTTATTAAATTTTAAAAACCTTTCGATAGAATCCGATTTGATCTGAACTTTATTGATTTTCTGGTAAGACGCATAAGAAAGAGATATTTGTTTTAAAATCGACGAAGAATTAAATAAATTTACTAAATTTATGAATTCGCGGCTTTTTTTTAACGCTTTGGGCTGTTTCTCAAGCAACATTAATAATGAATATCTCTTTTTTTTCATCGTTTTTTCATACTATCTCCGTTCGTCATCTCCGTTCTATCCAAAATAACCCTTTTATTCCTTTAGTTCGGCTTCGG
>JAGOCL010000101.1 GCA_017998755.1 Spirochaetota bacterium
GGCGTCTTCGCCTTTCGCGCCGTAGTTATAACTCAGTATACCTTTCTTCGAATCGTCCTTGCTCAATACGACCGCGCCGGCTCCGTCCCCGAATATACAACAGGTCGTCCTATCCTTCCAATTTAAAATTCTGGAGTAAACGTCGCTTCCAATAATAAGGCAGTTTTTATAAAACCCCGAACTAAGAAATCCCGCGGCTGTAATTAATGCGTAAGCAAAACTCGAACAAACTGAGTTTATATCAAAAGCCGGAATGTTGTCGCAACCGAGTTTATGCTGTATAATAGGAGCGACCGCCGGCAAAGTATAGTCGGGGGTAGAAGTTCCTACTATTAATATCTCAATATCCTGAGGTTTCAGGCCGGCGGCTTCGAGAGCTCTTTTGGCGGCGTTTACCGCAAGATCGCTGTTAGTCTCGTCTTTACGGGCAATCCTTCTCTCGCTTATCCCCGTTCTCTCTCTGATCCACGCGTCCGTCGTATCTACAATTTTCTCAAGATCAAAATTCGTCATTATCTTCTCGGGTAAGTAACTACCCGTTCCTATTATCTTAAACATACGTATCCCGCTTAAATTGATTACAGTCTAAATTCATTTATATAAAATATATAAAAAAATATCAATTATGTCAATCAACAAAGCAAAAGTTTTGGCAAATAGAACGATTTCCTTTTTTAAGTAGATTTTATTTTTTTGAATAGTAAAATTTGTAATTTATTATAGACATAAAAAAAATCCTTTGTTATAATAGAAAATATCAATGGGGATTGGTTATAATGAAGGTTATTAGAAACGTTACTCTTTTTTTTGCCGTAATATTAATTTTTTCGGCTTTCTTTATCAATATTATCATAGCCAACGCTGTGGAGAAACCTGATTATCTCATATTAGATAAACTCGAATATATAACTTTCGACGAGAAATACGTCGAAGACGACGTTCTTCTTTATTTAAAGAAATTTCTCGGATCTTCGAATTCAAACAATTATTTAAAAGCCGTAGGTAATATTAACCCCGTATATCAATTTTACGGATTTTGCGGACTGATGAGAGTCAATTCAAAAACGGCAGTATCGGTATTTAAAAATATGGTTCTTAACGAAACTCCCGTTAAATTTAAAAAATCCGAGAAGATAACCTATTCTACGATGGATAAAACTATAATCGAACTTCTAACCGTTTCGCCTTCGTGGCTTATCGGGACGACTAACGAAGCGTTTTATAAAGAAACTGAGGACTACGTATATTCAGCTTATAATAAAGCCAAAGATAGAAACGATTCCGACTACAAAGCGGCTATCTTAAAATTGTCGTCTTCGTATTATAAAAGCGTTATCGCTAAAATTCATTCTGAGATAGACGTGGACGAAGATTTTGCGAAGAAATCTTTAGAAAACAAAATTGAAATTAGTAAGATTTTATCTACTCTTCCTAAGGATAAAAGAGATAAAGCCGTAACAAAACTACTGAAAGAAACTGACGCGCAATTACTGTCAAACGCGTTGAAATCGATAAAAGAAGACGATAACGCAAATCTCGGCGAATCTTTACTGAAAATTTTTAATTCTTCTAAGTCGATTGAAATAAAAAATCTGGCGATAGAAAAATACGCCCTTCTGCTAAAAAGAGACTCTATAACTGCTATTCAAGGCATAATGCGAAAAGAGAAAAATGAAGCTATTCTATCAGCTTTGTTAACGCAAGTCGGCAAATACGGCTCAAAAGAAAACAGCTATGAGTTTTTGAAGCTTTTTTTATCTCCGCAATATTCGGACGATATTAAAATCGAATCGCTCAAAGCCATAGTAGAGATAACTTACGATTCGAGTCCAAACGACACGTTAAAAACTATGCAATTCATAATAAATAACGTTGGGGGGAAACCCGCGAATTTTGCGATAAACTTTTATATCGAAAATAAGATTGCGTATAACGCTAATCAAATTTTAAACAGACTTCGAAAATATGAAAACGAAGAAATGAAGACTTTGGCTTTAAAATATATAAATAAATTCGCAGTTAAAGATGGAATCGATATTCTTGAGAAGCTCAAAACCGATAACAACGAAACGATACGTCTTGAAGCTACAAAAGTATATGAAAAGCTTGCAAATTAGTTTTTCTTAGACGCCAAATCCCTGATATTATAATCTATGTTTGAGTTGATCCTCTTCAGAAATTTCTCTACAATTATTTTCTTGTTGTCAGACTCTGAATATGATTTTTGAACCTCTTCTTTGATCTTATTTGCAAGATTCAAGAAGTATTCGTACTCTTTATCAAGATTATTAGTCTCTTTTTCGATATTGTGATTTGTTATAGCGAGCGTTTTTTTATCGAAAGAGAAATCGACGACGTCATTAATTCTTGGAGTATATACGTTAAAACCAAGATTATATTTTATAAAATTTGAAAATTCCGACGTAACGTCGGCGTCGCCGTGAACTAAAAAGACCTCGGGATTGGCCTTCTTATAGTTCGACAGCCAACCGAGAAGTTCGTCTCTATCTGCGTGAGCGGAAAGCCCGCCTATTGTGTGTATATGAGCTTTGACTTTTATAATCTCGCCAAATATTTTTACCTCTTTCGCCCCTTCGATTACCCTTCTGCCCAACGTCTCGGCCGCTTGATACCCGACAAACAAAATATGCGAATTTTCATTCCATATATTATGTTTTAGATGATGAAGAATCCTACCGGCTTCGCACATACCCGAAGAACTTATTATAATCTTGGGCGTTTCGTCGTAATTAATAGCTATAGACTCCTCTTTAGTCGACGTGAATCTCAAATTATCCATTTCGAGCGGATTTTTACCAAGACTCAGATAATTTTTAGCTTCCTCGTCGTAAAGATCTTTATTTCGCGCGTATATCTCGGTAATCTTCTGCGCCATCGGACTATCTACATAAACGTTTATTAATGGAAGATTATAATCCTCAAAAATCTTAAACAATCTATATATCATCTCTTGAGTTCTACCTAAAGCGAATGACGGAATAATCATAGAGCCGTTCGTTTTTATTACCTGTTCTATTATACCTTTGATCTCAAGATTTGTTTTTTCTCTGCTTTTGTGCAATCTGTTGCCGTAGGTCGATTCGATAACTATAATATCGGCTTTATTAGACGTCTCGGGATCATTAATTATCGCCTGTCCGGAATGGCCAAGATCGCCTGTAAAAATTATTTTTTTTGTTACGCCGTTCTCTTTAATAAAAAATTCTAAATAGGCGCTCCCCATTATGTGTCCCGACTCTTTAAAAATAACAGACAAATTGTCAAATATCTCTACCTCTTTTTCGTAGGGTATCGGTTGAAAAAGTTTAATAGTTTCGTCTACTTCTTTTGCAGAATATATCAGTTCGTATTCGGGCAGTCCGTTTCTTTTCCTTTTTTTATTCTTCCATTCCAGATCCATCTCTTGTATGTGCGCCGAATCGTATAATAAAATTTCGGTTATCTCTTTAGTGGTATCTGTCAGAAAAATAGGCGCGCAATACCCCTCTTTGATCAGTTTCGGAAGAAGACCGGTGTGATCTATATGCGAATGAGTAATAAATACGGCGTCGATTTCAAACGCATTGTATGGAAATTCCTTATAATTTTTTTCGCGTAATATTTTTGTTTCCTGAAACATCCCGCAATCAATTAATATTCTTTTGTCTCCGGTTTCCAACAAAAAATTACTGCCCGTAACGCACCCCGCCGCTCCATAAAAAGTCAGCCGCATAAATACCCCCGATTAATAAATTCTAAAGTACCATTTTAATATTTTAAAAAAGTATTGCAACCAAAATTTTTATATTTATAAAAATAAAATTTAGTTATATTTTTTTAAATATTTTCGATAATATAAAATATGACGAAAAACATTATAATATTGATTAGTTTATTTTTATCGATAGCTCATATTTTCCCTGCGACGGATTTGCTAGTATTTTCCCCAAGATCAAGCCATTATACTTTTACTCTGAATAACAAAGTATATCTCATCGGCGGCAATTACGGCGGCAATAGAGACTCTGTTTATTCGCATAACGATATTTGGGCGTCTAGCGATTGCAGAGCTTGGGATCGGTTATCAAAAGATTTTTTAACTCCGCATAGAACAGAATTCTCTCTAGCGGTATTTAACAATCGCATATGGATCATCGGCGGGTACTATCTCGAGAACGAACAGTATCTAAGCGATATCTGGTATTCTGAAGATTGCGTTAACTGGACGCAGGCGGTATATCGATCGAGTTTCAGCGGCAGAATGAAAGCCGGAGCGGTAGTACACAAAGATAAATTGTACTTAATCGGAGGAATTGGCGAAGGCGGCAAGCTCTTGACGGACGTATGGAGTTCGACAAATGGTATCGATTGGATACAGATTAGTCATGAGAATCCTTTTCCTAACGAAAGAACAAATAAAGTTTTCTCGCTTGGGGATAACATAGTATTATTTTCAGAAAAACACGGAGTGTTTATTTCAGCGGACGGTAAAGAATGGAGTAACGCATCTCAAAACGACCTTGTAATAAATAGACGCGATTTTTCGATAATAAAAAAAGACGACGTCCTCTATTTAACGGGAGGAGAGCTTTTATTCGAAGATCAATCTTATACCGAATACGCAAACGATATATGGACTTCGGAAGACGGTATTAATTGGACAAAAAAAGGTCCGCGACCGATAATTAATGGCGCCGATCCGACGTTTTATATGCTAACGCCGGCAAGAAGCGGACACTCGACGGTGTTATTTAAAGATAAAATGTATATTATCGGCGGATTCAACAGATATACCGAAGATAAATACTTTAACGACGTTTGGGTATCAAAAAAAGGGGAAATGTGGTTTAAAATCAGATAATTCCGCCATATTAATATTAATTCTGAACAAACTGCCCTTTATCTATCAATTTTACTTTTGTCGAATACTTTCTGTTATTTCTAATATAATCTACCCCTACGACGTCTCCGGGTTTCTTATTTTTTAGAATATTAGTAAAATCCGAGTAATTTGTTACCTTTGTCCCTTCTATTCCTACAATGATATCCCCTCCGATATAAACGATCTGATTACCGTAAATCGCCCTTTCATTTCCGCCTCGAAGTCCCGCGTTATACGCTTCGCCGTTTCTCGCTATCATCATTATCATCAAGCCGTAGTCGACGTTATACCCAAGCGACCTCGATATCTTAGAGTTTACGGGAAGGAACGTAGCGTCTATCCATCCCCGCTTTACATAGCCAAATTTTATCAAGTCAGATATGATATCTTTAGCCGTATCGACCGGGATAGCAAAGCCAAGTCCTATGCTTCCCCCGGTAGGAGAAATTATCATGGTGTTTATGCCTATCATGCTCCCTTTCGAATCAATTAACGGGCCGCCGGAATTACCGGGATTTATCGAGGCGTCTGTCTGTATCGCCCCCTCTATTACGTTGCCGTCTTTAGTTTTAATGGGTCTTCCTACGGCGGATATTATCCCCGAAGTCAAAGTTCTGTCCAGTCCGAAAGGATTGCCGATCGCGTACACTTTTTGGCCGACTAAAAGATTTTTAGAAGATCCCAAAGGTATCGGGATTAAGTTTTTGGGCGGATTTTTTATTTTTATAACGGCTAGATCGTTTTCCGGATCTACGCCGATTATGTCCGCCTCGTAAACGTCTTCGTTCTGAGAAAGGGCGACGGTAACTCTGTCGGCGTTACCGACTACGTGATAATTTGTAACTACGTACCCCTCTTTATCAATAATTGCGCCCGACCCCTGACCTTCGCTTCTTTCAGGATAAACTTCAAAAAAATAGTTGATATATTCGGTTTTGTAATAAGTAATATTGACTACGGAAGGGCCGAGTTTCTGATAAATATCTATGGTCTTGACCTCGTCCGCATCAAGAACGTCGGAATTCTCGCTTTTAGTCTCTACGTCGATTGTTATATCGTCGTTTTGAGTTATTTCTAGATATTTCTCTTTATTTTGAGTTATAAGTTTTTTATCGTTAAAAATTTGCGCGACTATTGTCAATATCAATAACGCGACTATTGAAGCTCCGATTATTTTAAATATACTTTTCATAAAACAGCCTTAATAATAAATAATATTACTTATATTATAAACAATTCCGTTATAAAAACAAAATTTAATATACGATTTTTTACAAAAAATACTCTTAAAAAAAATATTAAATATTTGACATTTTAACATTTTTCATTTACTCTTTCGCCTATTATGTTGAAAATAAAAATATTACTTACGATTTTACTAATTTCATCTTCTTACCTTTTCCCTGAAAAATTGTCTTACTACTGTAGATATACTACCGACAATAAAGTTCTTGATAATCAGCGCATTATAGTCAAAAAAAACAATTATAACGTCGAAATAGACATTTTTCTAAACGACGCTCTTACTTACAGCTCCTCGTACGACGCCGAACTTAATCAGGAGAGCGCGATTCATTATAATTCGAAAAATATTCCGGTATTAAACGTTGATTTTGATAACAACTCTATGGAAATGAAAGTATCAAATCGAAGAAGTTTTGACATTGAGAAATTTACTCTGGTAAATAATCCTTCAATCTTTTATATATTTCAGGAAAAATACCCAAAAACAGTCGGCGATAAGATAATAATGTATCTTTATCAAACAGATCAGAATATTATATATCAAATTTACGTTAAAAATCTCGGAATCGAGACAATTTCTGTGGACAACCAAACGATAGAGACGATCAAGGTAGAAATGGGGCTTACCGGTTTTCCCGGAATATTGTGGCCTTTTAAATATTGCTACTGGTTTGACAAAGATACCAATATGTTCGTCAAATATACCGGTACGAATCCAAAATTAAAAATCGATATAATAGAAGTAAACCGGTATATTGTAGAGTAACAAAATTGGACTTTTAACGGAGGATCTTTATATGAAGAGTATTAAAGGGACCAAAACCGAGAAAAACATTTTGACGGCTTTTATCGGCGAATCTCAAGCGCGAAATAAATATTCATATTTCGCTTCAAAAGCAAAACAGGAAGGATACGAACAAATTTCCGCCATTTTTTTGGAAACCGCCGACAATGAAAAAGAGCACGCAAAGAGATTATTCAAATTGTTAGAGGGGGGCGACGTAGAAATTACAGCAACCTTTCCGACGGATACTATTTCCGATACTGTAACCAATCTTACGAAAGCGGCGCAAGGCGAAAATTACGAAAATACGACTATGTATCCGAATTTTTCTAAAATTGCCGCGGAAGAGGGATTCGCTGAAATATCGGCGATATTCAGAGCGATTGCGACTGCTGAAATTTACCACGAAAAGAGATTTAGCGCGTTAATTGACAATATCAAAAACGGAACAGTTTTTAAAAAAGAGACTAAAGTTAAATGGAGATGTCGAAATTGCGGATTTGTCCACGAAGGAACCGAGCCGCCCGAAATTTGCCCGGCTTGCGCTCATCCAAAAAGTTACTTTGAGATAATGAATTCTAATTACTAAAAGAGGCGGCGGATTGAATAAAAACTTAATTTTCCTTTTTTTTATTATATTCTTGACAATTGCGCTTTTTTCAAACGAAAGCAAACAACTCGGCGCATATCCTTTCATATACATACCGGGAATGTTTGACAACGGGGATCTACTAAATAAAGATAATCAGCTGGTCGTTACGCTGAATAACGAAGGCGGTTTTTATTTCAATAATTATTTTTCAGTCGATTCCTCCGAAACGCGGCGTTACGGCGAATATAAAATCGATTGTTCGTCGAATATCGTCGATTCAAAATATTGCAGATTATCGGTCGCGAATCTTATCGGGCCGACTAGAACTAATATATCTCTTGATCTGATGAGCGACCGCCTTTTCGCTTTTATACAAGGACGTTCTCCTAAGTTTAGGTCATACAAATCGCTAATCAATCATAAAGGTAACGATTACGGCGGATTTGTAGAGATAGACGGACAAAAAATCTATTTTAAAGGGCTTGTCGAAGAAATCTGGGCTAAATACGGCGAAAAAGTTTATTACGTCGTTAAAAATAGACGCGCCGAAGTCGTTTTAGAGCCAAAAAAAGACGCGGCGTTTTACCTAAATAAAGATTATTATTTTCAGGACTATAAAGAGATCAAGTTTAACGTCGTCGCTCATTCAAGCGGCGGGCTTGCGATCCGAAAATATCTCGACTTATGCGAAGACAATAAAGCGCCTAATCATATAAATAGCATAATTAATCTTAGTATTCCTCAAAAAG
>JAGOCL010000102.1 GCA_017998755.1 Spirochaetota bacterium
TAGTAGCTTTCTTGATCTATTTGGAAATTATTATAGACTTGGTCTCTTATTAGGAATTTTGATTTTGTTCATTATTTTATATATTCCTTTTTTATTACCAAAAATATATATGAGAAATAGAAAATAAAAAATTAAGAAAATACGCAGGAGCGTTTTTTTATATTTTTTTTTAAATATTACTAGAATAATAATTCATGTCAACCGCGATCGATTTTATTCATAAAGAATTCACAAATAATAATATTTATGATAGTATGCAAGTTCTTAACGAAAACGTATGTTTGAGAACAGAGTTTTTTTGCAATTTGTTAAAAATAGAGAATAGTTGGGCGAGAGCCGTATATCAGATAGGAGTACAATATTTTGGACAAGGTTAGAAATTTCAGTATAATAGCGCATATAGATCACGGTAAGTCGACTTTGGCCGACCGTCTCATCGAATTTAGTAAGATTATATCCCAAAGGGAGTATAAGGATCAGATATTAGACAATCTTGATATCGAAAGAGAGCGAGGAATTACTATAAAAAGCAATGCAGTCAGACTTCCTTATACCGCCAAAGACGGTAAGCTTTATAGTTTGAATCTCATCGATACGCCCGGGCACGTTGATTTTACCTACGAAGTGTCTAGATCTCTCAAAGCGTGCGAAGGCGCGTTATTGCTTATAGATGCGACTCAAGGCGTTGAGGCTCAGACTCTAGCCAATTTATATTTAGCTTTGGAGTTGAATCTTGAGATTATCATAGTTATTAATAAAATAGACCTACCATCGGCAAATGTCGAAGGCGTAAAGAAACAGATAAAAAGCGAGCTTGGGTTAGATCCGAAAAACGCTATATTAGCTTCGGGAAAAGAAGGGATAGGAATTGTCGATATATTTGAAGCTATTGTAAACGTCATACCTCCTCCGGAGGGAGTAGAGAAAGGGCCTTTAAAATCTTTGATATTCGACAGTCATTACGACGAGTATAGAGGAGTGGTTATTCATACCAGAGTTTTCGACGGCGAGATAAAAGCCGGGGACGAGATACTTCTTATGCAGACTGGTACGAATTATATTGTAGAGGAGACGGGATATTTTAAACTTAGACTCGATAAGTCGGAAAAACTGTCGTCGGGAGAAGTAGGTTACGTAATAGCGGGAATAAAAAATATAGCGGACGTTCAAATCGGCGATACTATTACAAACTTGAAAAATCCCGCGCCCGAACCGTTAGAGGGATTTAAAGAGATAAAGCCCGTCGTTTTTTCGTCGATATACCCGGTGGCTTCGGACGATTATCAGGACTTAGCCGACGCGTTATTGAAGTTAAAATTAAACGATTCTTCGCTTATTTATGCAAAAGATTTCTCTTCGGCTCTGGGATTCGGTTTTAGATGCGGGTTTTTAGGTCTACTTCATCTTGAAGTCGTACAGGAGCGTCTTGAGAGGGAATTTGACGTGTCGTTGATTCTGACCGCTCCTTCGGTTCAGTACAACATTTTTCTAAAATCCGGCGAGAGCGTTTTGCTTGATAATCCGTTAAATTACCCCGACGAGATGGAAATTGATTATATTGAAGAGCCTTATATAAAGGCGACAATTATTTTGCCTCAAGAGTATCTCGGCCCGATTATGAATTTGTGTATTGAAAAAAGAGGAACTCAGACAAATTTCAGGTATCTTGACGAGAAAAGGGTAGAACTACAATACGATTTACCTTTAGCTGAGATTATTTACGATTTTTACGATAAATTAAAATCTTTGAGCAAGGGATACGCCTCTTTTGATTACGAGATAACCAATATGAAAAGAACGGATTTGGCTAAAGTCGATATTCTGGTATCGGGCAAACCCGTAGACGCGTTGTCGTTTTTGGTACATAAAGAAAGCGCAAGAAACAGATCAAAAAAGATTTGCGAGAAATTAACGGAGCATATTCCGAGACAACAATTTAAGATTCCTATACAGGCGGCTATCGGAAATAATGTTATCGCGAGAGAAAATATAAACGCTTATAGAAAGGACGTAATATCGAAATGTTACGGCGGGGATATTTCTCGAAAAAGAAAGTTGTTGGAACGACAGAAAGAGGGGAAGAAAAGAATGAAAATGGTCGGGAATGTCGAGATACCTCAATCGGCTTTTCTTGCGATTTTGAAAACCGACGATAATTGATAAAAATAATTTTCAATTTTTATTGAAATTATATAAAAAAAAGTTATAATGGCAAAGTTGTTTTTTACGGGGCATAGCGCAGCCTGGTAGCGCGTTCGGTTCGGGACCGAGAGGCCGGAGGTTCGAATCCTCTTGCCCCGATTTTTTTTATCCGCAACAATTTGGAGTTTATCGGATGCCATTATATAAAGATATTAAAAAAGTGCTGGTTATCGGTTCGGGACCGATTGTAATAGGACAGGCGGCGGAGTTTGACTACGCCGGCACCCAAGCTTGCAAGTCTCTTAGAGAAGAAGGGCTTGAAGTAGTTCTTGTTAATTCCAATCCGGCTACAATAATGACCGATCTAAATATGGCGGATAAGGTCTACCTTGAGCCGTTGACAATCGATTCGGTAGAAAGGATCATCGCCAAAGAGAAGCCCGACGGATTATTGCCGACGCTTGGCGGACAGACCGGATTAAATCTTGCCGTTGAACTTAGCGAAAACGGCGCCCTCGAGAAATACAACGTTAAACTTTTAGGAACTCCTTTAACGGCGATTAAAAAAGCTGAAGACAGAGAGTTGTTTAAAAATCTGATGATAGAAATCAAAGAACCTATTCCTCCAAGCGCAATTGTAAATTCTATAAAAGGCGCCGTCGATTTTGCCGAGGAGATCGGATATCCCGTCATAGTAAGACCGGCTTATACGATGGGAGGACTAGGCGGCGGTATAGCCGATAATAAAGAAGAGCTTATTAATATCTCAATGAAAGGTATAAAAAATTCCAGAATAGGTCAGTTGTTAATCGAAAAATCGGTAGCCGGATGGAAAGAGATAGAGTACGAGGTCATGAGAGATTCTAACGACGCTTGTATTACTATTTGTAGTATGGAAAACATCGACCCTGTCGGTATTCATACGGGAGATAGTATAGTAGTCGCTCCGTGTCAGACTCTAGCGGATAGAGAATATCAAATGTTGCGAACGGCTTCGCTGAAGATCATTAGAGCTTTGGGTATAGAAGGGGGGTGCAACATACAATTTGCGCTTGATCCTTACTCTTTTGAATATATAGTTATAGAGGTAAATCCCAGAGTGTCTCGTTCTTCCGCATTGGCGTCTAAGGCGACGGGATATCCGATAGCTAAAGTGGCTTCAAAAATTGCGGTGGGATTACGACTCGACGAGATAGAAAATTCGGTAACTAAGAAAACTCTGGCAAGTTTTGAACCTACGATAGATTACGTTGTAACAAAAGTTCCTCGGTGGCCTTTTGATAAATTTGTTTCGGCAGATAGAAGTCTCGGAACGCAGATGAAAGCGACCGGCGAGGTTATGGCTATTGATAGAACGCTGGAAGGTTCTTTAATGAAGGCCGTCAGATCGCTTGAGATACGCGTCGACGGACCGTACTTAAAGTCTATAGCCGATTGGGACGACGCAAAGTTAGTCGAGTATCTCAAACTTGTCGACGATAGAAGAATGTTTGTTATATTTGAGCTCCTTAGAAGAGGATATCCGATTGGTAAGATAGCAAGCGATACCAAAATAGATATATTTTTTCTCAAGAAATTTGAAAATATTATACTTCTTGAAAAAGAAATTAAAAACTATTTCACTAAAGAGATGGTTTTATCGGGTAAAAAACCGGAAGAGAAAGTTATAGTATTTTTAAAGAAAATAAAAGAGAGAGGCTTCGCTGATACGTATATTGCAAGAATGATAGGTACGACGCATCTTGAGTTTAGAGCTTTCAGGAAGCTGTGCGGAGTAATACCCGTCTACAAAATGGTAGACACCTGCGCCGCCGAATTTGAAGCTCAGACTCCTTATTATTATTCGACATACGAGGAAGAAGACGAAGTAGTTGTTAACGACAAAAGGAAGATATTAGTTTTGGGGTCGGGGCCGATAAGAATTGGCCAGGGGATAGAGTTTGATTATTGTTCCGTACATTCCGTATGGGGACTTGACGAAGAGGGAATCGAGTCGATCATTATTAATAATAATCCCGAAACGGTATCGACAGATTTTGACACGTCGGACAAACTGTATTTTGAGCCTCTAAATATCGAAGATATTTTAAACGTTATAGATAAAGAAAATCCCGAGGGGGTTATCGTTCAATTTGGAGGTCAAACGGCGATAAATTTAGTTAAACCGCTAAGCGACGCCGGTATAAAAATATTAGGGACTTCTATAGATAGTATTGATATAGCGGAAGATAGAAAGAGATTTAACGACTTGATACATTCTCTAGGCGTTTTGCAACCGGAAGGGAAAAGCGTTGTTTCTTTCGACGAAGCTCTTGGAGTGGCGAATAGATTAGGTTATCCGTTGTTAGTCAGACCGTCGTATGTAATAGGCGGTCACGCTATGGAGATAGTTAATAACGACGACGATCTTTTCCAATATATGCGGTTTGCCACAGACATTAGTCCCGAACATCCCGTTTTAGTGGATAGATATATTCTTGGGAAAGAAGCTGAAGTCGACGTTATTTGCGACGGAGAGGACGTATTTATTCCGGGGATTTTCGAACAAATCGAGCGGGCCGGAGTCCATTCGGGCGATTCTATGGCGGTATTTCCCCCTTTCAATCTTACCGAAGACGAAAAAAATACTATTGTGAAAAATACGATTGCGATAGGACGCGCGTTAAAAGTCGTGGGTCTAATGAATATACAATATGTTCTTAAAGGGGGCAAGGTCTATTGTATAGAAGTTAATCCGCGGGCTAGTCGAACCGTTCCGATTATCAGTAAAGTAACCGGCGTAGAGATGGTTAATATAGCTACTAGGATTATGACCGGGAAAAAATTAAAAGATTTTGGTTACAAAACCGGTCTTTTGACTCCGCCTGATTTTTATACTATTAAAGCTCCGGTGTTCTCTTTTGATAAATTGAAATTAGTCGAGACCAGTTTGGGACCAGAAATGAAATCAACCGGAGAAGTTTTGGGGCTTGGATTTAAAAAAGTCAACGCGCTTTTTAAAGCTATGAGCGCCTCTGGGATAAATATTCCAAAAGACGGCAACGCTCTTATCTCGATAGCCAATAGAGATAAAGGAGAGCTTTTTGATTTAGCTCAAAGATTATTGAATCTTGGATACAAACTTTATGGAACGACCGATACGTATAAATTTTTAGCAGACAAAGGGATAGAAATAAAGCCGGCTTACTCGCCCGGCGACGGTATCCCGAATGTTATTGAACTAATGAAAGATAACGTTATAAATTTGATTATAAATACGCCGACTAAAGGTAAAAACCCAGGGAAACTTGGATTTAAAATACGAAGGCTTGCCGTCGAACTTCGAACGCCTTGTATTACTTCGTTAGACACGGCTATTAGCGCTATAACTGTGTTGGAAGAACAAAAAAAGGGTAACGATTTACGCGCTAATTCTTTGAACGATATACTTGATACATATAAAGATAAATCTATTATTTCTTGATGATTAAATACTCGTTTTAAATGTTTTGTTGAGTTTGATAAAATAGGCTTCGAAAACAGTTTAGATTTCTATTACGTCTTCTTCGCGCGCTCCGGATATTGTCATAGATCTTCCCGCTCCGGAGATTTTTTCGGAAATAATATTTTTAAAATTGTCGATTTGATCGTCCGTCCGTTCCGGGTCGTGATGCGTAAAAAATCCCGTTCGTATTTGCGATTCTATTAACAAATCGCATACGTCTTGTATAGAAGAGTGTCCCCAACCTTTTTTATTTTTCATTTCTAAGTCAAGATATTGGGCGTCGTGAGCTAAAATTGTTGAATTTGAACAAAAATCTACAAAATTGTCGTAAGTTTTCTTTTCTTTCATAATATCTATCTCATTGTCTGTCGCAAATGTGAATATTTTGTCTTTATTGACTATTTTGATAGCGGAAGATCCGCCCGGGTGTACGTTATCAAAAACTTCGACATACAGATTTGAGTTTATTTCATATTTTTTTTCAATTTTGACAAATTTTATATCGCATGGGAGACTGTCAAACTGTATCGGAAAACTTTTACCGGACATCTGTTTGAGTAAATCGGACTTTATATCGTCGTAATAGCGAGAGTTTAAAAGAATGTCGATTTTGGCGTCGGGATTGAAAATTTGACTAAAAAAAGGTAAACCTTGAAGATGATCCCAATGCGAGTGGGAAAAAAACAACAATATTCTGTCGTTGAATTTGGTTCGATTTATTTTTCTTATTCCGGTTCCGGCGTCGATTATAATTCTTTGTCCTTCGTCCGATACAAATTCAACGCAACTTGTGTTGCCGCCGTATTTAATCGTATCTATTCCCGGAGCGGGTATCGAGCCTCTTGTACCGTGAAATTTTATTTGCATAAAAACATTCCCAAAATATTATAAAAGGTTATTTTTTAAAAACCCCTTTGATATACAGATCGTTTCTTTTACTGAGATCTATCATTTCGCCTTCCGTCGCGCTATTTGAATTTAAAATAATTGTTCTAATAATAGGCCTCATCGCTACTCCCGAGGTGCCTATTACCTTAGCCGGAATACCGTTTGACAGTTGAATCAAACTACCGACCGGATAAAAAGAAATATTTTTAACAAGTTCTTTTAAAATAGCCGGATCGTACGCCGTCCCTCCGCTTTTTAATAGATCTTGAACGGCGTCTTTTGCGTGTAAGGGGTCCTTAAAAGGTTTATCGGCGATAGCGGCGCAATAAGCGTCGACTACCGCTATTATTTTGGCTATTTCGGTAATTTTATCTGCCGATACTCTGTTAGGATATCCTTTCCCATCTATTCTCTCATGATGCTGAAGCGAACCTGACGCAATAATAACGGAATAATTTATCTCTTTTAAATACTTAAATCCGATGATTGTATGATTTTGAACGACCGTTAATTCCTCTTTAGTCAAAGGTCCGTTTTTTTGTAGAATTGGCTTTGGTATTTTTATCATACCGAGATCGTGAAATAAAGTCGCAATTGCCAGATTTGAGGCGGCGTAGTCGATTAAATTCATTGATTCGGCTAAAATAAAAGATAGTATGGTGGTTTCTATTGTTTTTGTGTAAATATAGGATATTCCTTCAATAGGTCTGCCAAACATCATTAGCGCGTCGTTCTTGTTAAAAGCGATAGTTTGTTTTATCTCTTTCAAAAGTCCCATAACTTTTTCTTTATCAAGAGTTTTTTTTGAGACTATATCGTTAAAAAAATTTACCGTCATCAAGATCCATTTTTTGTAAGCGTCTTTAAAAAATTCGTTAACGTTTGTTATTATCGATTCGTTTTGCGCAGAGGATTTTACCTCCGAGTTTGAAGAATTAATTTTATCTTTTTCGTTAGTTTTATCAGAACTGCTCTGAGAAACTTTTTCGGAGCTCTCAGATTCATTATTATCAAATAAATCCTCAAGAAGTTTATTTATTCCTTCCTTAGGAATTTCGTTTTTTTCAACTTTGAGAAGGTTGCCGTTTGTGAATACGTTCTCTACGTTCCAATTTTTCAGAATCTTAATGTGCGATTCGGAAACGGGTAAATTTTTGGGATAAAAAAATAAATTTTCGAAAATGAATATATCTTCCGTTGAATAAGAGCCGGAATTTAAATTAGTTATCGAAACGGCGTTCATAAGCTCTCCTCTATCATTAACTTCGGAAATTATATTTATTAAATTTAAAATTTAAGTATAAATATAATACAATTTAATTAAAAAAAAAATAATAAAGAAAATAAAATTTAAAAATAAAGATATTTGTAATAAATTTTATTTAAAAAAACTACAATAAGATAATATTTTTCTACGTTATTTGAAGATATTTCATAATATATAGCGTATGTATTAGAATACAGTTATTTAAATTATATATTCTAGCTTTAAATGTATATATTCATTGTAAAACGAAAATTGTATAAAAAATATTTATTTTTTTTTCAATAATTTATTGACATTTTTTTAAATAGAGGTATAATAAGATATAGTTTATTAAAAATAGTAAGGAGAAGAAGATATGAAGAAAATTAAGAATCTTCTTATAGTATTACCGGTAGTAATCGTTATCGTTATCATGAGTTTAGTTGCTTGTCCAGTTGATCCTGTAACTACTTACAATAGTAG
>JAGOCL010000103.1 GCA_017998755.1 Spirochaetota bacterium
CTTGCAAATTCTCAGGAAGAGTTTTTGGCTCAAAGAGGAATGCCTTGCAGGATAGACGGCAATTATTTTGAAACCGAAGGCCATGGAGGCAAACTACACCACAAAACGATGATCGTCGATTACGATCAAGACGACGCTTTTGTCGTAACGGGTTCGTTTAACTGGAGCGATAACGCTAACGATAATAACAACGAAAATATCTTGATTATTCATTCGAAAGCGATCGCCGCCAAATACAAAGCGGAGTGGGATCAAAGATGGAACGAGGGAACGGACGTTCCGACGGTTCCTCCCGGTGACGACGCAAATTATCAAGACGTCGTCGTTAGCGAAGTAATGTGGATGGGCTCGCAGAAAACATATTTTGAAAGCGATAACGGAGACGAGTTTATCGAACTTTATAACCGGACTTCCTCTCAAATCAACCTTACAGGCTGGGCGATCATGGGAGCGGGGTTGTCAGAAAAACCAATCGTATTTCCTGAAAATTCATATATTGAAGCAAATAGTTATCTGGTCGTCTTATCAAAATCCAAATACTACTCATGCTATCAACCGACGAAATATATTGTAAATTATAACCTGTCCGTTTCAAACAGCTTGATGCTATTGACTTTAACCGATCCGGACGGTACCGTTATAGACTATGCCGGAGACGGGGGAGATCCGGCGAACTTTTCGGGTTATAACGGAAGCGGCGACGGAGCTATCAAAAAAAGTATGTCGAGGAAGACCGATTACGGCGACGGTAGAGTCAAAGATAATTGGTTTACCTCCAATTCACAAAATTGCATCAGCGATCAATACGAATATCTTGCTTACAACTGCGCCACCCCCGGTAGCGACAACGTTTATAGTTCAAAATCTTATAACCAATTTGACTTAGTATTTTCAGAAATCGCTTGGGCCGGAACGGACGCCTCATGGGCGGACGAATGGATCGAAATTTACAACAATACTACCGACGACGTCAATCTTATCGGTTGGAGTATAAAGGGCGATTTCGCCATCGAACTTGGGGGCGTAATTCCGGCTAAAGGATATTACCTTTTGGAAAGAACGGACGAATCTACTGTTCTCGAAACGTCGTCGGATATGATCTATACGGGAAACATTTCAAACGACAGAGGCTACTTTGTTATAACTTACAACGATAATACTATCGACATTCTTGATATGAACATCGGATGGGCGGAGGGCTCAAGTTCTCCTCATCTCTCAATGGAGAGAATAGATACGACTATCGCCGGAGATAATACCAATTGGAAGTCAGGGATTGGAGATACCGAAGGAGCGCAAAACAGCGCAGGAGGCGGAACTCATTCGTCTGAAATAATATTTAATCCGCTCGATCTTGTAGTATCAGAAATAGCGTGGGCTGGAACAGATACTTCGACTTACGACGAATGGATAGAGCTATACAACAATACTTCAAGCGCTGTCGATCTCGCCGGGTGGATTCTTAAAATAGACGCGGTTAAGATTTATCTATCCGGAACTATCCCCGCCAACAAGAGCTTTTTACTGGAAAGAGGGGACGATAGCTCGGTACCTGATTTATCGGCGGATATGATTTATAGCGCCACTCTGGGAAATACCGGCGGGATCGTAGAACTGCTATTCACAAACAGATCGATAGACTTGATAAATATGCCGTCGGGTTGGGCGGAAGGTTCGTCGACAATACCGAGACTGTCTATGGAAAGAATCGATTACAATACAGGAGGTAGCGAGATATCCAACTGGAAAGACGCGTCCGGCGACGTCGAAGGAGCGCAAAACAGCCAAATGTAACGAACGCTTTAGAATTTTTATAAAACTAAACTTATTTTTAACAAGTTAAAATATAGTAAGAATATAAAACCGAATTATAATCTTATTTGAAATAGTTCACGCCGTTTTGGAATATTTTTAACCCTGTAAAATTCGAGTCGCCGGAATTTTCGCTCCAATGCGGATTATTTTGCGGAAATATGTACGCCTCGGGATGCGGCATAAGCCCGAAAACGTTCCCTTTTTTGTTAGTTATACCGGCTATATCCAAAACCGAACCGTTAGGATTGAAAGGGTATTCGGCCTTATCCGAGTCGGGATTGAAATATTGTAACGCAATCTGCCTATTCTTCTTTATTTCGTCCAAAATCGCGTCGTTTTGAACGATAAACTTCCCTTCGCCGTGCCTAACGGGAAGATAAAGCTTATCGATATCTTTCAACCAAATAGAATCTTTATTCAAGTTTCTTACCCATACCCATCTATTCTCGAAATGCCCCGAATCGTTTCCGATCAAGCTCGCCGTTTGTTCAAATTTACCGTCAATATTGGGAACCAAACCGAATTTTGTAATTACTTGAAATCCGTTGCATATTCCTATTACAAGTTTATCGCCGTCGATAAACTTGGTAAGTTCGGAGAAAATCGTATATTTGATTTTATTTCCAAAAATCTTTCCGCTTGCGATATGATCGCCGAACGAGAAACCGCCGGGAAAAGCGAGTATCCGATAATCTTTTAATATCGCTACGTTTGAGATCAAATCTTCAAGATGGATAATTTTAGTTTCGCCGCCGGCAAGATCAAATGCCCATGCGAGTTCCTTCTCGGCGTTTATACCGTACCCGGTTAAAATAAGAATTTTTACTTTCAATTAAACTCCTAAAATATCAAAGCGTTTTTCCAGATATTTTTTAATTCCGCTAAATTTTCGTTTAATACAACTTTATCTTTACGTTTAATAGCGATATTATCTCCTTTTGTAGTCTTACCGAGATATAATATGCCGTCTTTACCGAATATATCCAATAATCGCTTCTCGTTTTCAGCGCTTACGGATATCAATATTCGCGACGGGCTTTCCGAAAACAAAATATCGATCAAGTCAAGATTTTCGTCAAAAACGGATAAGTCTATATCGCAACCGACGTTTCCAGAAAAAGCCGCCTCGATCAAAGCGACCGACAGCCCTCCGTCCGAAAGATCGTGAGCGGATAATATAAGCCCTTCGTTTATCGCTCTGTATAACTTTTTATAGTTAGCGAGCGCCTTATCGGGATCAACTTTAGGAATAAAGCCGCCTTTTATATTTTTCATCAAATAATATTCGCTCGCGGCAAGTTCGCTCTTAGTATCGCCAATAAGATAAATCGAACTCTCCGGCTTTTTGAAATAAAACGTCGCCGTTTTAGCTATATCGTCTACCTTTCCGACTACCGTAAAAAGTAGAGTCTGCAATATCGATATTTTTTTACCGTCTCTCAGATAGTCGTTTTTCATACTATCTTTTCCGGATATACAAGGGCATTTATATTTAATCGTTAAGTCGTAGAGCGCTTCGCACGCTCTTACTAACTGAGCTAATTTATACTTTCCGTCGGGGGTAGACGAGCTCTCTACGGGATCGGCCCAGCAGAAGTTATCAAGCCCGACTAATTTATCGGGATTAGCCCCAAGGCAGATAGCCTGTCTAACGGCTTCGTCCACGGCGTTAGCCGCCATACAATATGTATCGTATTCGGAATATCTTGGAACGATACCATGCGTTACGACCAACCCCTCGTTTGCGTTCGGGAATATTTTTAAAACGGCTCCATCTGAAGGCCCATCGTTATTTTTCCCCATAAACGGCTTAATTACTGTTCTGGCCCCTACCTCGTGATCGTACATTCTCACCCAGTACTCTTTTGAAGCGATATTAGGTCTTTTAAGAAGATTTTTTATCGAGCGCGAAATATCTTCGTCTCTAAATTCGACTTTTTTTTCTTCATTATTTTGCCACTTTGCTTTTAGTCTGTATTTTGGAACTCCGTCGTGTAGGAAATTCATACTTACCGAAGATATTAATTTCCCTTCATAGCGGCACTCAAACAGTCCGTTTTCGGTGAATTCTCCGATAACGGTCGATTCAACGTCTCTTACGCTCGACATCCTTAGAAATTCGTCGATTTTATCCTTTGGAACCGATACGGTCATCCTCTCTTGAGCTTCCGACAACAGTATCTCCCAAGGTTTCAACCCTGAATATTTTAGCGGACACTTCTCAAGATATAAAACGGCGCCGTTTGTAAAAGTAGCCATTTCGCCGACCGAGCTGGCAAGCCCGCCCGCTCCGTTATCCGTCAATCCCGAATAAAGATCTTTATCGCGGGCTTCTATGATAAAATCTATCATTTTTTTCTGAGTTATAGGGTCTCCGATCTGTACTGCGCTCGTCGGACTTTTTTCAGACAAATGATCCGAAGAAAAAGTCGCGCCGTGTATGCCGTCTTTACCTATCTTACCCCCGACCATAACGATCAAATCGCCGGATTTGGTATATTTTTCATGCGAGTCTTTTCCGTTTATTTTTAAAGGAAGCAAGCCCCCCGTTCCGCAAAAAACCAAAGGTTTACCCAAAAACGAATTATCAAACGATATTGAGCCGTTTACCGTCGGAATACCCGATTCGTTCCCGCCGTCCTTGATACCGCGATGCACTCCTCTGAATATCCTTCTCGGGTGAAGAAGTCCGTCGGGGACGTCGTTATTATTTATAAAAGGATCGCCAAAACAAAAAACGTCCGTATTAAATATCGGATAAGCTCCTATTCCGGTGCCTAGAATATCTCTATTTACTCCAACTATTCCGGTCATCGCTCCGCCGTAAGGATCGAGAGCCGACGGAGAGTTGTGCGTCTCGACTTTTACGCAATAAGCCCACTCTTCGTTAAATTTTACAACGCCCGAATTGTCCTTAAAAAGGGATAACAAATCGTCTCTTTTTTCTTTTATTATTTCAGCAGATTTTTTAATATAAGTCTTAAAAAGCGAGTCTATTACTTTAACTTCGCCGCCGTTCTCATAAGTAATTTCTGCGGCAAATATCTTATGCTTGCAATGTTCCGACCACGTTTGAGCAAAAAGTTCCAGTTCGATATCCGTAGGATTATCCGGCAAGTTCTTCGCCTTTCTTTCTGACTTTATTTTTTCGTCTCCGTAGTAATCCCTAATCGTCTTCATCTCTTCGAGAGACAACGACAAAACTCCGTCCCTTGATATTTTCATAAGATCTTCGTCCGAAACGTCAAGATTTACGACTTCGTAGGGCTTAATTTTCTCGGTTATCTCAAAATCAAATTTATAATCTATACTTTTTTTTACGTCAGTCTTGTAAAATATGTAATAATCTTCGATCAAAGTATTGCATAGCGCTTTAGAAGCAATCAACTTTATATCGTCTTTTTTAATATCCCCTTTAAAAAGGTAGAGAGTTGAAGATTTCACATCATTCTCTTTTATTCCTCTTTTCAAGATATATTCTATCCCCTTGCTCGCCGTTTTGCCCACGTTATCCGTAACGCCGGTTTTGTAAGCGACCTCGATAGCAAAATCGTAATCTTCCTCATTTAAATGATAAAATCCGACAAAACTATCCTGATAGACTTTATCGCAAAAAAGAGAATTTCTCAAAGTTAGAATTTCTTCCTCGCTAAAAATTCCCTGAAAATTATACGCTTCTACAATCTTGATGTCGCCGACTTTAAGCCCCAAATCTTCTTCAATAATAAGTTCGATCCCTTGGGCTTTCCCGTCCATATCCGCCGACTTACCGCAAATTTCTACTCTGTTAAACAATAATTCCTCCGCGCTCGGTCTATTATACCAATTTAAATTATTTATATTCCGCTCTTATATCGGGCTGAGAGTTCGAGAAGTTGCTCCCGAATACCCCTAACTACATAAATTACTGTATAATATTTCAAATAAGAGTAAAAATCAACTATAATTTTAAAAAATAATTACGAGCTTTTGGGAAAATATGAGTAACCGGATATTTTTTTAGACTCTTTAATTTTTAATTATACAATAAAAAAAATTGCATTAACTTATCTAAAATGATATAAGCGTTGTAAATGGACAAAAATGAATAAAGAAATATTGAGAAGACGGACTTTGGCGATAATATCGCATCCCGACGCGGGCAAAACAACTCTTACAGAAAAACTTCTTTTATATGGGGGAGCGATTGATCTTGCCGGCTCTGTTACCGCAAAGAAAAAACAAAGGGATACGGCTTCAGACTGGATGGAACTCGAAAAAAAAAGAGGTATTTCCATTTCTTCAACTCTGCTTCAATTTGAATACAACAATTATAGATTTAATCTTTTGGATACTCCGGGACACAAAGATTTTTCAGAAGATACATACAGAGTATTAATGGCTGTCGACGGAGTAATTATGGTAATTGATGCGGCAAAAGGGATAGAGAGCCAAACTATAAAACTTTTTGAAATATGCAGAAAACATCAGATACCGATATTTACCTTTATCAACAAACTTGACCGTCCGGCAAAACCGCCATTAGAACTGATCGACCAGATCGAAGATATTTTAAAAATAAGCGCATATCCTGTAAATTGGCCTATTGAAAGCGGACAATTTTTTAAAGGAATATACGATAGGATCAATAAAGCGGTTCATCTTTTTGAAAGAACTACCGGAGGGATATTTAAAGCGCCTTTTTCAGTTCACTCTGTTTCAGATGACGCTTTTAAAGAAATTATAGTTGAAAAAGAATATAATAACTTTATAGACGAAATTAGTTTACTCGACCATGTTCATGTCGAATTTGACAAAGATAAAATATTAAACGGCGATTTGTCGCCGGTTTATTTCGGAAGCGCATCGAATAATTTTGGAGTAGAGCTATTATTAAAAGGTTTTCTTGATTATTCAAGCCCGCCTATTCCGAGAAAAACCCTAAACGGCGATACCTTATCGCTGAATAATCCTTCTTTTTCAGCGTTCGTATTCAAAATACAGACAAATATGAATCCTCAACATAGGGATAGAATGGTATTTGCTAGGATCTGCTCTGGAAAATTTCATAGAGATGCAAAAGTCTATAATACAAGAAGTAAAAGGGAAGTTCGGCTTTCAAGCGTCCACAATATTTTTGGAAAGGAGAGAGAAACTGTAGACGAGGCATATCCGGGGGATATTATTGGTTTCATAACCAATGCCGATTTTAAGATAGGCGATACGATTAGTTCCGACGTTAATATTATTTTCGAGAAAATCCCTCGTTTTGCTCCCGAAATTTTTGCATATATAAGTAATATAACCGCTTCAAATTACAAATCATTCAGAAAAGGACTGGAACACCTTATAGCCGAGGACATTGTCCAAACTTTCCAAATAGACGAACAACATAGAAGCGTTCCTTTACTTGGAGCGTTAGGAAATCTACAATTTGAAGTCCTACAATACCGTCTTCGCGATGAATACGGGGTCGATACGAGATTAGAAGTAGCGCCGTGGACAATTCTCAGATGGATTGAAACCCCGATAGATAAAGAGGTTTTAAACAAAAAACTATCGCATTATGGTAAAACAGGAATAGACGACCGCAATAAACAGACGCTTTTTTTTGAATCTAAGTGGTTATATAAAATCTTCACAGACAACAATCCAGATATTTTATTACTAGATTTTTTAACTGAATTTTAGAATATTTATTTTACGCCTTAGGAAGCAATATCTCAAATCTTGTTCCGGCGTCTTTTCTACTAAATACTTTTATAAGCCCGTTGTGGCTCTCGACAATCCCTTTAACGATAGGCATACCGAGTCCTGTGCCTTTCTTTTTATTGGTATAAAACGGCTCGAAGATTTTCGATAATTCCACTATATTCATCCCTATACCGTTGTCCTGCACAGTCCATTTTACCCAGTTGTCTTCCACAACGGTTTTTATGATAATTAATCCCTCTTTCAAAATAGCGTCAGCCGAGTTTGAAACTAGATTATGAAAGACTCTGCTTATTTTTTCAGAATCTATCATCACAAGCGAATCGCATTTTTCGTTAAAAATAATTTTTACATTCTTTCTTAACAACTCGTCTTTGACGGTATCTACAAGCGTTGACAACAACGAAGATATATTCATCGGCATTTTGTTAAGAACAATCTCGCCTCTGGAAAACTCTAAGAGTTCGGAAGTCATCTTAGTAAGTCTATCGACTTCGCTCATTATAACGTCGGATGATTTCTGAATCTTTTCATTATCTCCCGAATACATTCTTATCAATTCGGCGTACGCCCTGATATTTCCCATAGGATTTTTTATATCATGAATTATTAATGAAGCAAATTTCCCTATAACTGAAAGTTTTTCTACCTGAATCAATTCGTTTTGAGTCTTTTTAAGTTTAGCGTAAGCGGCTTCGAGTTGTTTATTTCTTTTTTCAAGATCTTTTATAT